>CALPWM020000142.1 GCA_943327275.2 Chitinophaga pinensis | reverse complement strand
GGCAAATTGTAAAACAGCGCCGAGATCCTGCGCATCCATCTCAAACAATTTATCTGTCTCCTTTTTAGGAACCACCAGGGTATGACCTGGAACAAGTGGAAAAACATCCAAGAAAGCATAGAACTGATCATTCTCTGCAATTTTGAAGGATGGAATTTCTCCTGCAATGATTCTTGAAAAAATGGTCGCCATGTTTATCAGACTGCAATATGATCGATCGTAAATACCACCTTACCATTGGGGGCAACAATTTCAGCCACCTCTCCCACTTTTTTCCCAAGCAGGCCTTTGCCAATGGGAGACGTAACAGATATTTTTTGCATTTTCAAATCCGCTTCCTTTTCAGATACAATCTGGTAGGTAACAGACTTTTGGGTGGCCTTGTTGGTGATGGTGACTTTGGTGAGGATGGATACCTTGCTGGTGTCTATGTTAGATGCATCAAGAATGCGGGCACTGGCCAATTCTGTTTCCATGCGATTGATCTTGGCTTCAAGCAAACCCTGTGCTTCTTTGGCAGCGTCGTACTCTGCATTTTCCTTGAGGTCACCTTTCTCCCTTGCCTCTGCAATGGCGCGCGAAGCGGCAGGTCGCTCAACACTTTTCAGGTGTTGCAGTTCTACCTTCATTTGGTCCAGGGTCTCTTTGGTTACATACATTATGCTCATATGGACATCTTTCAGTTGGTGGTCGGTTTAAAAAAAATGAGCAACGCCTCAGTTGATACTGAAGCGTTGCTGTATTGCAAATGTAAATAATTTTTGGAAATCAAGGCCTGTGCAACAAATCCAGCTTTTTGAGCAGGCTTTGGGCCAGCCTGGCCAACGACTCATGGCTGGAGCCCGCGATATGTGGAGTAACAATCACATTCCTTCGCCCCAGCAGGCTCTTCAACATCTCAGACGCTTCGGGGGAATAGCTTGTAAGGTCTTCATTTTCAAGCACATCCAATCCGGCCGCGGCAACAAGGCCTTTGTCCAATGCTTGCAGCAAGGCGGTTGTATCGACCACGCCACCTCTGCTGGCATTGAGAAAATATGGTCTTCTCTTGAGAGAAGAGAAAAACAGTTCATTTGCATAATGCTGCGTTTCCTCATTTAAGGGCAGGTGAAAGCTGATCACATCAGCCAATTCCTTGATCTCGTCAATGCTGGATTCAACGATGTGGCCTGCACTGAACCCCGTCTTGTATTTGTCGTGGGCCAGAACCCTGACACCAAAAGGCGAAAGCAATTGAGCAAAGGCCGATCCGGTATGTCCCAGACCAATGATGCCAACTGTCTTCCCTGCCAGCTCAAATCCTCTGTTGGCCTCTCGCAGCCATTTTCCTTCCCTCACCTCATCCCTTGAACTGCTGATGTTGTGCATCAGGGAAAGCAGCATGCCCAGACAATGTTCACCAACGGAAGCACAGTTTCCATCCGGGCTGCTCATGCAAACAATATGCTGTGCATTTGCCTGTTCAACATCGATGATTTCCATTCCACTTCCCAGCCTGCCAATCCATTTCAGGGATTGGGCTTCTGCCAAGATTGCTTTGTCTATCTGGATCCTGCTGGCTACAATCAGGCCCGCATAGCCTGGAATAAGTTCCTTTAATTCCTGGTAACTGATTTTTTCCAGTATATCGACTTGATAGCCCCTTTGCTCCAGCCCTTCTTTGAGACAGGGATGGGCTTGGGCCGTGATCATCACTTTGGGCATCAATTCATTTTGTTTAAGAGTTCTACAAAGTCCAGTACAGACAGCTGTTCAGCACGTTTGGTAAATATCGGATCCAACAGGTCTTCCTTTTTGAAATAGGGTTTCAATGGATTCCTCAACTGCTTTCGCCTTTGACCGAATGCCAGTTTTACCAAGAGCATGAATTTCTTGTGGTTGGTGATCCCATATGGGTTTCCAGCATCCTCAAACATGATGACCCCACTTTTCACTTTTGGTGGTGGATTGAAACAGTTTTCATCCACATCAAACAAGTAGGTCGTTTTGTAGTAGGCCTGGGAAAGAACACTTAAAATTCCGTACTCTTTTGATCCCGGACCTGAACAAATCCTGACGGCAACCTCCTTCTGAAACATCCCGATCATGGTCTCCACCTGGTCTCTCCATTCAATCACCTTAAAAACAATCTGCGTGGAGATGTTGTAAGGGAAGTTTCCTATCAAGGTAAATCGGCCACTAAAGGGAGGGTCAATCTCAAGAATATCGGCTTCAATGATTTTACCCCTCACATGAGGATAGGCTTTCAGCAGAAATGCAACCTTCTCTGCATCAATTTCTACCAATTTAAGGGTTACGCCATCCAATCCTTTCAGGTACTTGGTCAGGGCACCACCACCTGGGCCCACTTCCAGCAATTGGCTGTATGGGTGACGATTAAGGGCTTCAATGATGCGGATACAGACCGTTTCATCTTTCAAAAAGTGTTGACCAAGGGATTTCTTGAGGGTATACATGTGGGCCAAAATTAAGACAAAGATCCCCGTTTTCCTTGTACCTTTACTGTTCAAATGAAAGCAGAAGAGATGAGTGCTCAAAAAAGACCGGTAATTGGAATTTCCATTGGGGACCTGAATGGGATAGGAATCGAGCTGATTCTCAATACCTTTTCTGACGGACGCATCCTTGAGTTCTGTACCCCGGTGGTTTTTGGAAACAACAAGGTGCTCAATTTCTACAGAAAACTGATGCCGGAATTGAACATCAGTTACAACAACATCAAGGAGATTGCAAAAGCCAATCCAAAGCAACTCAATGTGTTCACCGTTTGGGAAGAGGATGTAGAAATAAATCCTGGCCAAATGACCGATACTGGTGGCGCGTATGGTGTGAAATCACTACAGGCCGCTGTGAAGGCCCTCAAAGAAAATACAATCGATGCACTGGTCACAGCACCCTTGCACAAATATGCCATGCAAAGCAATGCCTTCAATTTCACAGGGCATACACCTTATCTAAAAGAAGTTTTCAAGGCAGATGAAGTATTGATGCTGATGGTGGCGGAGAACATGCGGGTGGCCTTGCTGACTGAACATGTCGCCATTGGTGATGTTGCCAAAAACATTTCCAAAGAACAGATCATCAAAAAAATAAATCTCCTCAAGTCCAGCCTCAAAAAAGACTTTGGTATAGACAGGCCAAAAATTGCCGTCCTTGGCCTAAACCCCCATGCAGGTGACGAAGGATTGGTTGGAAGAGAGGAGAAAGAAATCATTCGCCCGGCAGTACTGGAGGCAAAGAAAAATGATTGTGTTGTAATGGGGCCTTACAGTGCAGATGCTTTTTTTGCCAGGGGGAACCATGAAAAATTTGATGCAGTACTGGCCATGTACCATGACCAGGGATTGATTCCTTTTAAATCACTTGCGCTGGGTGAAGGAACCAATTTTACTGCTGGTCTTCCTGTCATCAGAACATCGCCTGATCATGGAACGGCATTTGATATCGCTGGGAAGAACATTGCTGATGAATCCTCCTTCAGGGCAGCAGTTTTTGCAGCTGTTGATATTTTTGATACAAGGATGGGCTATGCAGAAATGAGGAAGAACCCCATGCGTAAAATTTCTGCAAGGGTGATGGCCAATGCAGAAGACGAAAAAATAGACGAATAGCTTTATTTGGTTCCAAATATATCTGCTGCCAATCCTTTGTTGATCTCGTAAGAAGCATAAGAAATTTCAATCCTTCCCTGCTTGCTCAAAGGCTTCTTTTCTTTTGATTTTTGTGAAATACTTGCATCATACTCAAAGGTTATTCCTTTGGGCAACTTGTAATCCTTTGTATTGAAAATCATGATGGCTTTATCTGGCAAACCCCACTTGGCATATTTACCATACTCCATTTCCATTTCATAGGTACCATTGTCTTTTGTAGTGGTGATCGCTCTTCGGATCAACATGGCCTTGTCATCAACATACAAAGTGGTCAACACAATATCAGAAGATTCTCCATTGGGGATCAGCTTCAAAACAGCCAGATCAGCACCCTTCCACACGATACGGCCTGCGGAAAGTGAAGTATAATTGCCTTCCGTGATCAATGAATTCATGTTGATGCGAATTCCACCCTTGGGCAATACTGAAATACCTCCATCTTTTTTGATCCTGAACAAATCAGGGAATTTGTAGAAAATACGGACCGAAGAAATGGGTAACTTAAGAAACGCCACATCTGTTTTAAGCATCCCCTTTGCCTCATAATCCTTTACAGACAAAAGCTTGGACTTGAGTTTGGAGGCCATCTCTTCTGCAGATTGTGAAAATGACAATCCAACAATAAATGCACCAATCAACAACAACAAAAACTTCTTCATGGTATTAAAACATCAGCCTGCCTTAAATGTTCATCGCCCCAACTAAAGAAAGGAGTCTGATTCCCTGTAGGCTTTGATCAGCGCCAATTCGCCTTCCGTTCCAGGTTTTGAATTTCCATGTTCCATTCCCATCACTCCGCGATAGCCTTTGTTGTAAATGTGCTTGAAAATATTCTTGTAGTTCATCTCACCGGTCGTAGGTTCTTTTCTTCCAGGATTGTCCCCAATCTGGAAATAACCAATCTCTTCCCAGGTACGGTTGATATTGGCGATGATGTTTCCCTCATTGCGCTGCATATGGTACATATCGAAAAGGATCTTGCAGGATGGACTGTTCACCGCCTTGCAAATCATGTATGTTTGGTTGGAATACCGCAAGAAAAGGTCTGGATTATCACTCAATGGCTCCAGCACCATGACCAGTCCATGTTTTTCAAGCACCCCGGCCCCGCCCCTCAATGCTTCAATGACATTGGCAGTTTGTATATCCATGGGCAAGCTGCGGTCAAAATTTCCTGGCACTACCGTCATGTGTTTGGCATTGCATCGCTTGGCCACTTCAACAGCAGTTTTACAATCGCGGATGATCAGGTCCTTGTACTCCTGCTTTCCCGTGGCAAGGCTCATCTTCCAATGCCAGCCATCAGTGGTGATCACAAATACACCCATTTGCATACCCAGCTTGGCAAGGGTATCGCCAATCTTGGCCTGCATTTCAGGTGTACGGTTCATCATGCCATTGTCTTCAATTGACCTGAACCCCTGATCATGCGCCCATTTGATCTGTTCGATAAAATCTTTTCCCGCATGAGCAGCAAACATCCCATCATGAAACCCATAGTTGAGGTTGAATGTTTTGCCTGATTCTTTTGTGGGTTGATAGGCTGAAAAAGCAGCCAATCCAGGTATCAGTGCGGCTCCTGCCATGGATGATCTTTTGAGAAATCCTCTGCGTTCCATATGTGAAGAAATTTAATCGTTTGAAAAATGAATACTAAGGACAATTTACTTAAAATTGCATCAAATCAAATGCATTGAAAAAAATTATTGTCGTCCTGCTCTTTGTGCAATGGATATCAACAGGAACTGGTTTCACGCAAACGAATGTTTCCAAAACAGAAGAAATCAGCATGCCGCTGTCAGAGCTCAAAATCAAGTTGGTCTCCATTCCAGAAGGAACCTTTCTGATGGGCAGCAACATTTCCACCAAGCCCAATGAAAAACCGGCCAAAACAGTGAAGATTTCAGCATTTTGGATGGGCGCATTTGAAATTACCCACGACCAATTCGATGTTTTTTTCAAGGATGAAAATACTTCACAAGGATCTAAGGTAGATGCCGTTACAAGACCAACTGCACAATACATTGACCTGAGTTGGGACATGGGAAAAGGAGGTGGATTTCC
>CALPWM020000141.1 GCA_943327275.2 Chitinophaga pinensis | reverse complement strand
TATTTTTTGCATTCATCGGTTTTGATGCCGTATCTACTGCTGCACAGGAAGCCAAAAATCCCAAGCGCGACATGCCGATTGGTATATTGGGCTCACTCGTGGTCTGTACAATCCTCTACATACTGTTTGGTCATGTATTGACAGGAGTAACCAACTGGAAGGAATTTGTTGATCCTGAAAAAGGACGCGAAGCTTCAGTAGCCTATACCATTGCCACTTATATGAAGGAATACAGCTGGTTGGCCACTGCAGTGACTGTTGCGATTCTTGCAGGTTTCTCATCGGTTATCCTTGTGATGTTGATGGGTCAAAGCCGTATCTTTTATACCATGAGCAATGATGGTCTGATACCAAAAGCATTTGGTGATCTGCATCCTAAATACAAGACTCCCTACAAATCAAACATGATCCTTTTCGTTTTTGTTGGTGCATTTGCCGCATTTGTCCCAGGACATGTAGCTGGTGACCTGACAAGCTTCGGTACATTGTTTGCATTTGTACTGGTGAGCATTGGGGTTTGGATCCTGAGGGTCAAAGCTCCAAACATCGAACGTCCATTCAGAGCACCTATCGCGCCTGTTGTCAGTGTGCTTGGAGCGCTGATTTGTCTGGCAATGATTGTTGGATTGGATGGTCAGACCCTGAAAGTTGCTTTCGGCTGGATGGCTCTCGGTTTGGTTGTTTACTTTGTATACAGCAAAAAGAACAGCAAGCTAAAAGACTAGATTCCTTAAATATTTATCATAATCCCGGCTCCAAATGGACCGGGATTTTTTTTAGCCCGCAGGGAACCCTTAAATTTGTGCTCGTTTCACCAAAGCAACAATTCAACACCATGGGAAGGATATTTGAAGTCAGGAAATCTACTATGTTTGCCCGCTGGGACAGGATGGCCAAACAATTCACCAGGATCGGCAAAGAAATTGCCATTGCGGTAAAAACAGGTGGACCTGACCCCAATACCAACCCATTCCTGCGCCGTTGTTTTCAGAATGCGAAGAGCGTCAACATGCCCAAAGACAGGGTTGAAGCTGCCATCAAAAGAGCACAAGGAAAAGACATGGAAAACTTTGAGGAGATCCTTTACGAAGGATATGGACCTCATGGTGTGGCCATTCTTGTTGAAACTGCAACAGACAACCATGTAAGGACCGTCGCCAACATCAAGTCCCATTTCAACAAAGGAAATGGAGCAATGGGCACCAGCGGCAGTGTAAGTTTCCAGTTCAAGAAAATGGGGGTTTTTAAATTGAAAAACGAAGGCCTCAACCACGATGACCTGGAGCTGGAATTGATTGATTTTGGCCTGGAAGAAATGGGAGAAAGCACCAATGATGCAGGAGAAGATGTATTTGTAATCCGTTGTGCTTTCAATGATTTTGGCAACATGCAAAAAGCACTCGAGGAAAAAAACCTCAACACCCTCAGTGCAGAGGTAGAGTGGATTCCCAATACCGTTGTTGAATTGGATGAAGAGCAGGCACAGGAAGTATTAAAGCTTGTGGATCGTCTTGAACAAGACGAGGATACCCAAAAGGTTTTTCACAACCTCAAGTAATCATCAGAACAGTTAAAAATTTATTGCTGTTTGGCTGAGTACCCTGTTATTCGGCCATCATCTCTATGACCATGGCAACAATATCCTCGGTGTTGGGCTTGGAGAAATAATCGCCATCACTTCCGTAACCAGGACGGTGAGGCTGCGAACAAAGGATGCGTGGTGAGGCATCCAGCCATCTGTATCCGCCCTGCTTGTCCATGACTTCTGAAAACATGAAAGAGGTTGCACCACCGGGGACATCCTCATCTACGAATAGAATTCGATTTGTCTTTTCCAGAGACCTGACAATATGATGGTTGGTATCAAATGGAATGAGCGTTTGCACATCAATCACCTCAGTTTCAACACCCGTCATCGCAAGAACGGTTGCAGCTTCGAGTACAATCCTGAGTGTTGATCCATATGAAACGATGGTTATGGCACTCCCTTCGCGGACCGTTTCAGGCATGCCCAATGGCAGCTTGTATTCCAGAAGGTCTATGGGGAGTTTTTCTTTCAAGCGATACCCATTCAAACATTCCACCACTACCCCAGGTGTTTTTCCTTCAAGCAAAGTATTGTAAAATCCTACCGCCTGCACCATGCTGCGGGGAACACAGAAATGAAATCCTTTCAGCGCATTGATCATAAGTCCCATGGGAGAACCGCTGTGCCAAATCCCTTCCAGCCTATGGCCACGGCTCCTGACAATCAACGGAGCAATCTGCTTACCTGCTGACCGGTAATGCAAGGTGGCGGCGTCATCACTCATTACCTGCAAACCATATAATAGATAATCAAGGTATTGTATCTCTGCTATTGGCCTCAGGCCGCGCATGGACATTCCTACCCCTTGGCCGATAATGGTAAGTTCCCTGATGCCAGTATCGAATATCCTTTCTGATCCGTATTTCTGTTGCAATCCAGCAAATCCCTGGTTTACATCACCTATCTTACCCAGGTCTTCGCCAAATGCCACCACGGTAGGATTGGCTTCAAATAGTTCATCGAAATACCTGTTCAGGATTTCATAGCCATTCAACAATGCTGATTCCTCAGAAAATGAAGGAAGAGGAAGTTCAACTGGAAGTGGCTTGAGTGCATTATCTACATACAACTTGGAGTTGTACAAGGCCTTATTTTCTTCTTGAAGCTGTTGATAGTAGGCGAGGACAGGTGCCGTCAGGTCCTTGTCTGCGGCGAGGAGGATGGTCCGCTGGAGGGCCACCATGATATCGCGCCTGAAAGGCAGGCTGTTGTCAGACAGTTCCTGGTATATGGCGTTCAAGTGCTCGGCATCAATCCTGGAAAGGACCTCTCCCATCAAAGCCAGTGCTTTTTGCTTCTGATCCTGTATGGGGCTATCGTATAATTTCCAATTGGCCAGTCTGCATTCATTTACATGAATCCTTGAACTGTCTTCCAGCGTTTCAATTTCATCATTGGAAGCCAGGCCATTTTCTATGATCCAGGTGCGCATTTGTGCCAAACAATCCCATTGACGCTCCCATTGCAAACGCTCTGGGGACTTGTATCTTTCATGGCTTCCTGATGTTGAGTGCCCCTGTGGTTGGGTCAGTTCGTCAACATGAAAAAGTACGGGAATATGTTCCTTTCTTGCTATACTAATGCCTTCTTCAAATACCTCACAGAGCTGGGCATAATCCCACCCCTTTACTTTGTATATCAGCATTCCATTGGTGCCCCTGGATTTTTCAAAACCAGAGAGGGCATCAGAAATGGAGGCTTTGACGGTTTGAAATTCTTTCGGCACGGAGATTCCATACCCATCATCCCAAACAAAAACGGCCAGGGGAACCTGTGATACTGCAGCAGCATTCATGGTTTCCCAGAAATGCCCTTCGCTGGTGGAAGCATCTCCAATCGTACAGAAACAGACTTCGTTTCCATGGTTGGAAAAACTTGTCATATTTTCCAGGACAGGAGCATGTCTGTAAATTTTGGAAGCATAGGCCAAGCCAAGTGCCCTTGGTAAATGACCGGCTGTAGGGGCCAAACCAGAGGAAAGGTTCTTGGTCTTGGTAAAATCTATGAAATTGTCATACTCATCGACGAAAGGTGTGCAGAAATGACAATTCATTTGTCGACCCGCACTGTGTGGATCATTTTCGGGGTTAGGGTCTGCGTAAAGCTGTGAAAAAAACTGACCCAGTGTAGCGGCTCCTGTTGCCAGTGCAAAGGTCTGGTCTCTGTAATATCCGGCATAAAAATCTCCCGGCTTGAAAAACTTTGCCATCGCCACCTGAGGCACTTCTTTTCCGTCTCCAAAAATCCCGAACTTGGCCTTCCCGGTAAGGACTTCTTTTCTGCCGAGCAGGCTGGCTTGACGGCTTTCAAATGCAATCCTGTAATCAGTGATAACCGTCTGCCTGAACGCCTCAAAGGAGAGTTCATCAGCCAGCTGTTGTTCAGTGATTCCTGCGTCTTGCATGCGACAAAACTAACCAATTTTGTTAATATAAAATCAACACCTGGCCTATGGGGACAAACCACAAATATCTGGGCAAAACCTATTGAATGGGACAATAAAAAAGCGGCAGGTCGTTGACCTGCCGCACTAAAAATTGCAAAAAAATATTTATTTCTTTACCGCTTTATCAAAGTCTGCGGCAGGAACTACCTCACCGGCAATTTTAAGTTCGAATGGAGCATCTACACCTTTGATCTTTACGAAAACTGTTTTCTCGAAAGGACCAGGCGCTGCAGCATTGAAGCCAGCCTTGATTTTCTCTGACTTTGCAGCCATCACCGGCTGTTGAGGCCAGGTTGGAGTAGTGCATCCACATGAAGCAGACGCAGTTTCAATGATGACTGGAGCACTGGCGATATTGCTGAACTCAAAATCATGGGTAACAGGAACACCTTGCTTGATCTTGCCGAAATTATGGCGGATCTCTTTGAATTTAACCATGTCTTCCGCTTTCTTGGCAGCATTTTGTGCAACTGCAAAAAAACCTGTTGCCAAGACCATCAGCGTAATCATTATTTTTTTCATTGTTTCTTGTTTTATTTGTGGTGTAAAATTAGCATATTTTCTTGGTTCCTAAAACTTCGCAGCTTTGAGAAACGCAATGCTTTTGTTAAAAGGGGCGGGCTGTTCAGGGGTTTTCCAGACAGTTCCTTTGATGCTTATCAAAGAGGTCATCCCTTCAGCATACATCAGGGTGATGGTCTTTTCAAAATATCCGGGTGCGGCTGAATTATAACCCACTTTGATGATGGATGTTCCGCCAGGAGCAATAGGTTCCCTGCTCCACTCAGGAGTGGTACACCCGCAAGAAGCCTGAACATTGTCGATCACCAAGGGTGAGCTATCAAGATTAGTGACTTGAAAATCATGAAACACAGGCTTCCCCTGCATGATTTTTCCGAAATCAAACGAGGTTTCCTTTACAGCAATCTTGTCCTTTTTTTTGCCAGCATCGATGGTCTGTGCAGACAACATCGCCGGTAAAGACAGAACAACAAAAAACATGAATATTGAAAACTGTTTAATCATGGTACATCTATAACGTAATTCGAATTTACGTATTGTTCTCTTTGAAACCAATTTGCCTAAATTTACATCATGTTAAAACCATCCAGCAGGGGCGAACAGATGCCCGCCTCACCCATCAGGAAACTTGTGCCATTTGCAGAAGAAGCCAAAAAAAGAGGTATAAAAGTGCATCACCTCAACATTGGTCAGCCGGATATCGAAACTCCACCCTCTGTGATGGATGCAGTCAGGCAGGCAGACATCAAGGTATTGGCCTACAGCCATAGTGCTGGCAATGAATCCTACCGAAAAAAGCTGGTCAGCTACTACCAAAAAGTAGGCATCACATTGGACGCCAGTGAAATCATCATCACAACTGGAGGCAGCGAGGCCATTGTGTTTGGCATGATGTCCTGCCTGGATGAAGGAGATGAAATCATCATTCCTGAACCTTTTTATGCCAACTACAATGGATTTGCAGTGATGGCAGGTGTAAAAATTGTTCCCATCACTTCGCACATAGAAAACGGATTCGCCCTTCCTCCCATCGCTGAATTTGAAAACAAAATCACGCCCAAAACCAAGGCAATTCTCATCTGCAACCCTAACAACCCAACCGGATACCTTTACAGCAAGGCTGAGATGGAACAACTGGAAGACATTTGCCTGAGGCACCAACTCTTTCTGTTCTCCGATGAG
>CALPWM020000140.1 GCA_943327275.2 Chitinophaga pinensis | reverse complement strand
GGGGGTTTTCACAGGCAGATACCCAGTTCTGGTTTGCAGCACCAGACCTGCAACAGGCCCATGGCGACCGTCCTATATTGCTGAGAATGGCCGCGTCCAAACTTGCAGCAACCGTTTCCATTTCAATACCGGCCAACCCCGGATTTATTCCCATCAATATCTCCATCGCAGCCAACAGCTCGCAATCGGTTGATTTGACAGCTTTTATCGGTTTGATTGAGAACGCTGCACCCAATGCGGTGTATCAAAAAGGCCTGCTCATCAGTTCGACAACTCCCATTGCATGTTACTATGATATTGCCCATCCCAACAATGGCGACATGTATGCCCTAAAAGGCAAGAATGCCCTGGGAAAAAAGTTCACCATCCCTTTACAGATGGATTTCAACAACAGAACAGCGGCAAATACAACCTACACAACAGATTTCATCATTGTTGCCACTGAAGACAATACTAGCATCACCATCAATCCCAAAAATGCACTGATCGGAAGGGCCGGGCCTTTTACCATCTTACTGAACCGCGGTGAAACCTATGTTTGTACTTCGACAAGCACGATCGGCACTTCAAAACCCGGTGGAACAACCGTGATTTCAAACAAGCCCATAGCCATATCCACAAAAGATGACTCCATTGCGCTTCCAGGGCAACCTTGCTCGGATGCGGCAGGGGATCAACTGTTGCCCGATGACCTCGCGGGCAATGAATTTATTGTTGTGAAAGGTTATCTGAACATTACCCCTGACCACTACTATGTGTATGCAACAAACAATGCAACAACAATTAAAATCAATGGGCTCTCTGTTGGCACCATTAATGCTGGGGAATATTATACGGGCAAGCTGACGGATATTTCTTGTTATATAGAATCCGATAAGCCAACCCATGTATTTCACATCACAGGCTTTGGATGTGAAGTTGGGGGTGCCATCATTCCACCCATCGGGTGTACTGGGTCTACTTCTGTTAATGTAACAAGAGCAACATCAACAGATGCATTTTATATGAATGTCATCACTCCATCAGGGATCATCAATAATTTCAAGTTGAATGGTTCGGCAACGCTGATTGATCCAACACAGTTTCAGGCCATCCCCGGAACAGGTGGAAAATGGATGGCATCAAGAATAACAGTTCCCACCAATGTGGCAAGTGCCGGGCAGACAGTTACAGTAGAAAACCCAAATGGTAAATTCCATGTTGGGGTCATTCATGGAAGGGCTAGCGGCACTACACGTTATGGCTTCTTCTCAGATTTCAGCAGCAATACCATTGTGCTCAAGAACCAGGAAGATTCAACCAAAGAATTGAATGACAGTATCACACTCTGCAACCGTACCAACGCCAGGATCAATGCCAGAAATTTCAGTGCAGATACCTATCGTTGGACGGGGCCCAATGGGTTTACCAGTGACAGTTCGATGCTGATCATCAACCCTTATCAGGCAAAGGATACAGGGCTCTATACCGTCACCACTTCAGGGGCTGGTTGCGGCACGGCATCAGACAGCATCAGGCTCTTTATCGATCAGCCTGTTGCCGATTTTCAGTTCACCACCAATGGGTGTCAGCAGGATGGCGTATCTTTCACAACACCCGCCAATGCCGGTGTTCGTTGGATATGGGATTTTGGCAACGGGAAAAAACTCGACACCAACAGTGTACTGATTCCACCAGTAGTGATCGGACTTGCTGGCGATATTTCTGTAAAACTCAAAGTAGGATCATCAAGGGGTTGCTTCTCTGATGAAGTCACAAAAACAATCCGATTATCATCCAAGCCAGTTCCCGCTTATACCGTCCCCAACATCACCTGCATCAATACCGATATTGTTTTCAAAGACGCTTCCACCATCCAATCCGGTTCCATTGTAAAATGGAGATGGAACCTCGACAATGGTGCAGGGTTCAGGGAGTTTACAGACAATGGTGATCGGGTAAGTCCTTACGCAAGCTTCGGACCCAAGAATGTGCGGCTCGTGACAGAATCGCAAACGGGTTGCGTCAGTGATACCTTCAGGCTCAACAGCTTTGTCGTCAACCCCTTGCCAGTTCCAGGCTTCATCGTGCCGGAAGTATGTCTCGATGATGCCAAAGCAGTGTTCATCGACAGCACAAAAAGTCCGGATGGCTTTACCGGGTTTTCCTACAAGTGGGCCTTCAATACCGGTACTCCGCCAGTTGCCAATGGCCCAACATTTACAGCGGCCAATACAACAGAAAAAAATCCATCCGTAAAGTACAATGCCACAGGTCAATACCTGGTGAAGCTGGTGGTTGAGTCGAGAGGATGCATCGATTCCATCAGCCAATCTTTTAAAGTTTTTGGCACCAACCCAACACCTGCCTTCGATATTCTTGCGCCAGACTCGCTTTGTGGCAACGACTCGGTAAGAATCGTCAACCGCTCCACCATTGACTTTGACAATGTAACAAGGCTAGAGATCTATTGGGATGAGAACAACCCAGCTTTGAAAACCATTGATGAGACGCCTTTCATTGGCAAGGTCTACGCCTTCAAGTATACCGACTTCCAATCGCCCTTGACAAAATCATTTGGCATAACCCTCAGGGCCTTCTCCGGAACGGCCTCTTCCTGCAGCAAGGCCATCACCAAACAAATCAAGATCAATGCCAGCCCCAAGGTGGCCTTCAGTCCTGTTCCAGGCATCTGCCTTGATGCAGCACCGCGGCAAGTAACGCAGGCATCCTTCGACCCTATCGTTCCGGGAACATTTGTTTTTTCTGGAAAAGGGGTTAGCGCTACAGGCATGGTTGATCCGGCGGTTGCAGGGGTGGGAACGCATGCCATTAAATACCTCTACAGTTCATCAGTAAGTGTTTGCAAGGACTCCGCTTCCAGAACCGTCACCGTATGGCCCTTGCCCACAGCAAATTTTACCATATCAACCCTCAACTGCGAGAAGAACCCCATCAGCTTTACCAGCACGGCTGCCACTGCCGTTGGCAAGCTCGCCAAGTGGGCATGGAACTTCGGGGATGCAACGCCCGTCGTCAATGCACTTACTGGGGCAGTAGTCGCTCATACATTTTCTGTTTACAAAAAATATGATGTCTCACTGGTCGTTACTTCTGACAGCGGTTGTGTGAGCCTGGCAAAAACCATACCCCTTGATGTGTTTGCCCTGCCAAGACCTGCCTTTGATCTTCCCAATGTCTGTCTGCCTGAAGGAAAGGCCCTCTTCAACAACAATACCACCATCCCTGATGGTACGGATAACCTCCTGACCTACCGATGGAACTTTGGGGATCCGCGCAATACCAATCCTTCAGTAGTCAAAAATGGCCTCCACAACTATAGCGCAGTTGGGCCTTACAGTGTCAAACTCATCGCAACAAGCACCAACAATTGCAAAGACTCTTTGGTGCGGCAACTGGTAACCGTATACGAACAACCAAAGGCCAGGTTCTCCTCCGAAGACTCTCTCTGCCTGGGTGATCTGCTGCGCTGCGCAGACAGCAGCAAAACCAACAATGGTGTCTTCAACAAATGGTTCTGGAACTTTGGTAATGGCGCAACCGATACCATCAAAAATCCTGTATACCGCTACACCACTGCTGCCATCCAAACCATCACCTTCTACGCTCAAACAGACCTGGGTTGTTATACCGATACCATCAAAAAACAAATCGAAGTATTTGCTTATCCTGTGATATCCGCAGGGCCAGACCTCTTCGTGCTCGATGACGGACAGAAACAAATCAAATCCACCGCATCAGGAAGAATCATCTCCTATACCTGGACACCCTCCACCTACCTCAACGATACCACCATCCTGCAACCCACCATCATCAATCCAAAAGAAGATACCTACTACTACCTCGCAGTAAAAGGAAGAGGCGCATGCATCAGCAAGGATACCCTCTTCGTCGTATCCCTAACCATGCCAAAACCACCCAATACCTTCACACCAAATGGCGATGGCATCAACGATACATGGGAAATAAAATACCTCGACCAATACCAAGGCTGCCGCATTGAAGTCTATACAGCTAACGGACAACTCGTCTACAGCGATGTCGGTTACACAAAACCATGGGATGGAAACTTCAAAGGAAACAAACTACCAACAGGAACTTACTACTATGTCATCGATCCCAAAAATGGAAGAAAGAAAATTGCAGGGTATGTAACATTGCTGAGATAAATGAAAAAATGGTTTATCCATATCATTTGTATAGTCGTGGTTGGTTTAATGCCAACAGCACTGAATGCCCAATCCGATACTGCGTTTTGGTTTGGTGCTCCTGACCTCAATGGCAACATCGCAAGTGGGCCCGGGGCAGACAGGCCCATCTACATCAGGATATCGGCATCCAACTTGCCTGCGAGCATCAGTATATCGCAACCAGCCAACCCCAACTTCTCACCCATCACAGCATTGATTGCTGCGAACACATCGCAAGTTTTTGACCTTACCGCTTTTATTGCCTTGATTGAGCATGATCAGGTGAACAGGGTTTTGAAAAATGGTCTGTTGATCAAATCCTCCGTTCCTGTTTCCTGTTACTATGATATCGTCAATGGAAGAAGTGGAAATATCTATGCCTTAAAGGGGAACAATGCCCTGGGGAAAAAATTTACCATCCCTTTTCAAATGTCATTTGCCAACAGAACAAACTCAGTGGAGGCAACAACCAATAAAAATGATTTTGTCATTGTAGCCACTGAAGACAATACAACCATACAGGTGAAAGCGAAGTACGATCTTGTGGGCTATGCAGCCGGAAGCACCCATAGCATTACACTGAACCGCGGCGAAACCTATATGTGCAGGGCCAATACAAATGCTCCCAATCAACGCCCAGGTGGCACTTTGGTTACCGCCAACAAGCCCATATCCATCTCTGTGAATGAAGACTTACTGGTTTATCCCGGTGGAACCTGTGCAGACTCAGCGGGAGACCAACTCATCTCAGATGAACTGGCGGGTAATGAATTCATTGTGGTAAAAGGGAGGTTCAATGGTGCCAGTCCTGATTATTTTTATGTGTTTGCTACCGCCAACAATACTGCTATTAAAATCAATGGCAATAGTGTTGCCAACATCAATGCCGGCGAATATTATATGTGGTTGCTCACTGACGAGTCATGCTATGTGGAAACAAGCGCTCCATCGCATATTTACCATGTTGCTGGATTTGGATGTGAGGTGGGAGCTTCCGTAATCCCCTCCATCAAGTGTACTGGTTCATCAAGAGTGAACATCACCAGGGCGTCCGGAACTGAAGAGTTTTATGCAAATATTATTGCACCAAGAGAAATCATCAATGACTTCAGGATCAACAACGACCCTGCACAGCTGCCTGCCAGTTTTTTTGTTCCCGTGACAGGAAACAACAAATGGATGCAGGCCAGGCTCAGCTTGACATTACAATTTGCAGGAACAAATACCAATATCACTTTTGAAAACAAATCTGGTAAATTCCATGTTGGGGTTATTCAGGGAGGTGCAACAGGAACTGCGAGGTATGGATTTTTCTCAGACTTCAGTGTCAATGCGATTACACTAAAAAATCCTGAAGACTCTACAAGGGAGTTGGAGGACAGCACCCTTTTCTGTAACATGATTACTGCCAAGATCAACGCAAAAAATTTCAGTGCAGACACCTACCGCTGGACGGGGCCCAATGGTTTTACCAGTGACAGTTCGATGCTGATCATCAACCCCTATCAGGCAAAGGATACAGGGCTCTATACTGTCACCACTTCAGGGGCTGGTTGCGGCACGGCATCAGACAGCATCAGGCTCTTTATCGATCAGCCTGTTGCCGATTTTCAGTTCACCACCAATGGGTGTCAGCAGGATG
>CALPWM020000139.1 GCA_943327275.2 Chitinophaga pinensis | reverse complement strand
CCTTGATGCCTCCTTCAAACAAACAGGCCTTAGCGCCCCTTAAACTGCCAGCATTACCTCCACCAAAATGTGCACGTTCTTCTGTTGAATAACCATTGTCTGACTGAAAAACAATGATGGTATTTTTTGTCAAACCTAAATCGGCAACCTGTTTCAGCAATTGTCCGATTTTATCATCCAGGGTCGACATAAAAGCTGCATACAAATTGCGCGGATATGCCAGTCCTTTTTTGTTGTAATGTTCCAGCCATTGGGGATCGCCCTGGTATGGATAATGTGGTAGGTTGATGGCGAAATACATGAAAAATGGTTTCTTGTTTGCTGCTGTCATGAACTGGAAAGACTCCTTCAACATGAGGTCCGGAAAAAATTGACCGGGATAATGCACTTCTTTTCCATTGCGGTAGAGGTCATGCTTGTTGGGTCCGTTCCAATAAAAAAAATGAGAGTAATTGTCAATGCAGCCTGCCATATGACCAAAAGAATGATCAAAACCCTGGGCATTGGGAGCCATCTCCGGCTTATAACCCAAATGCCATTTGCCAATATGTGCTGTTGCATATCCTGCATTTTTAAACATCTCTGCCATGGTAAACCTGTCAGTGGGCATGCCCACAGCATCATTCAATTCAGAAGCATTGCCTGGCAATCCTGCACGCTGAGGATTCAATCCTGTGAGCAATGATGCCCTTGATGGGGAGCATACAGGAGATGCATAGAAATTGGTGAACATGGTTCCACTCCTGGCGAGTTTATCTATGTTGGGTGTTTCCAAATCCTTAGAACCATAACAATTGAGATCAATCGCTCCCTGGTCATCTGAATAAATCACAATCACATTGGGGCGCTCTTGCGCCATAGAAGAAAATGTATACATTATCATACCCATCAAGACAATCAAACTGCGCATACTCGTTTATTTAATGAGTTTTGTCAAATAAGGATCATTGTTCTTTTTTGCCCAGTCCATCAGCTGGCTTCTGCATTGTTGCAAAGCCTTGGCATGCTTGGGATCATTGACAAGGTTAACCATTTCCCCTGGATCATTTTTCAAATCAAACAGTGTCTCTCTCTGCTTCCCTTCGTCATAAATCCAATATTTGTATTGCCCATTCCTCAGCATACGACCTTCCGGCTTTAAATTTTGACCATCAACCCCTGCACCCTGAATGATATGGTC
Organism: Chitinophaga pinensis; assembly: GCA_943327275.2. Classification (GTDB taxonomy): domain Bacteria; phylum Bacteroidota; class Bacteroidia; order Chitinophagales; family Chitinophagaceae; genus Pollutibacter. Next base: position 4,723 of record CALPWM020000139.1, on the reverse strand, counting down.
CGAAACGATCACATAATCACGCTTGGTTGGTGCGGTATCTTTTTCAAGGTATTGCTTCAAACTATTCCCAGGATAAATTGCAGGCACAGGGATACCTGCAAAATCAGACAAGGTGGGCAAAATATCTGTACCGGATTGAACTAAGTAATTTGACTTTCGGGGCTTTAGCCCTTGGTAATTGATGATGAACGGAACCTTTGCGGCTTCTTCATAAAAAACAGTTTTCTGGTTCCAAAGATGGGCTCCCTGCATGTCTCCATGATCACTGGTAAATACAATCAATGTGTTCTTGTCCTTTCCTGTTTCCTTCAATGATTGCAATACCCTTCCGATTTCTGCATCCACTTTTTCAATCAACCGGTAATAAGACCAAATGTATTGACGCCATTTTTCTTCCGTAAATGTGCCCACTGGAAATGCATCACTGTTTTGCATGGAAGTACGCATGAATTTCATGATATCAGATTCATTGACAGATGGTCTGGCATTGGGTCTGAGCGGTGGGCATTGATCTGCTGGCGGAGGGTTTCCAATAGCACCATCTGGTAATTTTTCTCCCCTTGCCCATTGGCAGATATTGTGTGGATTCATGAAAGACACAACCAGTAAAAATGGATTGTCGCGTTTGGTCTTCAAGAAATCATTGGCCAATTGGGGTGATATGCTGTCATGACCATTTCCTGTTTTATTGGGGAGATAATCAAAACCATGGGTGCCCGATTCCTTCCTGTCATAGGGCAAATGCCATTTCCCCACATACCCTGGTGCATATCCTGCAGTTTTAAAGATGCTGCCCAGCGAAGGGAATTTTGCAGGATCAACCTTCTTTTCTTCATTGGACTGTATTCCCATTTCGTGTGGGTACCTCCCGGTAAAAATAGAACTGCGCGATGGAACACAAAGCGGATTGGCACAATAGGCATTGGAGAAAACCACACCCGTTTTGGCCAGTCGATCGATATTGGGAGTGTTGATGTATTGATTGCCAAGGTTGAAACTCATCGATTCTGCCGACAATTCATCTGTCATGATGATGAGGATATTGGGTTTGTCTTGAGCAGACATACCCAATGCATTTCCCCAAATAACAACAAATAATATTGCTTTCTTTAATCCAATGAAATTATTGCTCATCATCTCAGTTTGACATTTAGATATACTATGCTTATAGTTTATAGTACTGCTCCCATCCCTTTCTCGGAGGCGGTCCGACCAAGAGTTCGTTGCCAATTTTGCTGTTGGTGATTTGTTTTTTCTTTTTGTCAAAGATGAGCTTGGTGTTCAACCGTTGTGCCAATACACCCAATGCCATGACCTGACACAATGGGCCAGCAATGTCAAAAGAAGACCTGCACTTTTCCTCACCCTTACAGGCTTTGAGGAAATTGGCAAAATGGGTGGATGGGCTTAACGGCACCTCAGGCAACATTGACGCCATGTCCTTTGCTTTTGCTTCCGGGATGATGGCCAATGGGGCACTGTGTGAACCACCCTTGAATATCAATTCCTTTGAGTAAATGATTTTACCAGGATAGCGTTTCGTGTTGATGTTGCCTGATGTTGGTGGTGGAATATCTTTTGCCCGTACCGGTTCTCCATACCCTTCAGGAAGCTTGGGCTGGTTATTGAATCCATCATACCAGGTCAAATCCAATGCTGGCATGTTCTTTCGCTTTGGAAATTTGAAAAGCAAGGTAGAGGCCTGAGGGAAAATCAAAGGACTGTGCCCTTCCATGAAAATGGGATCAACTTCAGTGGGCATCCCCAATTCAAGGAATTGATGGGCTGAGTCAATGATATGAGCTCCCCAGTCACCCAAGGCACCATTCCCGAATTCAAACCATGATCTCCAATCTCCGTTGATATAGCCTTTGTTGAAATCTTTGAATTGTGCAGTCGACAACCATTTGTCCCAATCCATGGTCTCGGGTATGGGTTGTGCTGGAAGGAAATCTGACACCTTCATACCATGCCATCTCCTGCCATTGTTCATGAAAGCAGTAATGGCTGTAACGTCTTTGATGATGCCTGCATCTTTCCAGGCTTTGAACTGAAAATAGTTTTCCTCAGAGTGACCCTGGTTGCCCATCTGACAGGCCACTTTGTATTTTTTTTCTGCGGCCATCATGAGTTCAACCTCATGAAACGTATGTGCCATGGGCTTTTCAACATATACATGCTTGCCTTCTGACATGGCCAACATGGTGATGGGGAAATGGGAAAAATCTGGTACGCCAGCAGTGATCGCATCAAATTGCTTTCCCATCTTGTCAAACATCACCCTGAAATCCTGGAACCTTGGCACATTGGGAAACATCTTCATGATCTCCAGTGTATTGGGTGCGCCCATTTCAACATCACAAAGGGCAACAATGTTGGCCAGCCCAGTGCCATGCAATTTTTTGATGATGTCTGCGCCGCGGTTGCCAATACCAATGCATGCCAGGTTCACCTTATCGCTTGGAGCGATTCCATTTTTCCCTAAGCCTAAAACAGATGAAGGCAAAATAGAAACCCCTGCCAACCCTGCCAATGCTACACTGCTTTTCTTTAAAAATTCACTTCTTTTCATGTTATCTTTTTTTCTGTTGTTTTATTCAATGATCAGTTAACCCTCATCATCATCATCGGTTTTTTTCTTTTTCACCTTTGGTGTTTTGATGACTTCCACTTTTGTCATCCGGGGAAAAACTTCCCTGAATGTATTGATCAAGATTTTTTGATCTGGTGTTAAGCTGCTTTCTGCAATAACGTTTTTCTCTTCTGGATCTTTGGCCACATTGAAAATTTCACCAGTTTCATACAATTTCCATTCTCTGTTGTGCACAAAACGCGCTTTCTTGAATTCCCCTTTTTGTGGGTCATAATGCGCGAACAACCAATCCCGGCCTTCATATTTTTGTCCTGTCACCAAGGGCAGAAAACTCCTTCCATCAGTAACAAAATCCTTGGGCAAAGAAATATTCACAGCATCTGTTATTGTTGGAAGAAAATCACTGAAATCGATCAACTTGTCATTCACCTGTCCAGGCTTGATCTTCCCTTTCCAATAGGCTACCAATGGCACATGAATACCATATTCCGTGGTGGCACCTTTCATTCCAGGAATTGACCTGCCGTCTTTCATCCCAGAATTGATTCCAACCCCTGTTCCATTGTCTCCAGTAAAAAGAATCAATGTATTCTCACTAATTCCCAATTCATTCACCTCGTCAAGAATCTCTCCAACGTTCTTGTCCAGGTAGGCCATCTGGTCTTTGAAAAAAGCATTGTCTGCAGAAGATCCACCCGGTTCACCTTTTGGTACAATCTTGAAGTTGTCATACACCTTTCCATTGGCTGGAGTTGGCACAAAAGGCCTGTGAGAAAGAACCATTGGATAGTATACCAAAAACGGACCATCTTTTTTCCTGGTCATAAAGTTCTTGATATAGTTCACAAAAAGATCGGGGCCATACTCTCCTTTTGAATATTTCTTGCTTACCCCATTCTCCAACAATCGAGGATCTTTATAACGCTCATTATAGGTTGAACTGGTGTCCATGATATTCCACAAGAGATACTCATCAAATCCTGCTTTGTATGGCGTAAACTCATCTCCGCCCAATTGCCATTTGCCTGTGATGCATGTTGCATACCCTTGTGATTTGAGGATATGCGCAAAGTTGGTTTCGTTCTGGTTGAGATAGCCCCATCGCTCGTAATTCCTGAAATTGGATTTACCCGTCATGATCTGTACCCGAGATGGCGAACACAATGGCTGTGCATAACAGTTTTGAAACAATGCGCCACCCTTTGCCATGTTATCGATTCGTGGCGTTGAATAAATGGTACTGCCATAAGCACTGATGGTTTCAAAACCAATATCATCTGCCAAAATCAAGATGATGTTCGGCTTTTGTTTGTTGATCTGATGTGGTTTGTCATTGGCAACAAATGCTACAGTCAACAGCAGCATCAAGAAAGACAGGAACAACAATCGAATCCTTGTTTTTTTCATGATAGAATGTATAACCATGGATAGAAAGGTTGAAATATTTTTATTGAATCATTATTTTTTTCGTCATCCGTATATCAACAGAAGAAGCGCCAATCATCAATGTATACTCTCCCTTCGGATGTACAAAGACTGAAATGGATTCATCCCAATAACGCAAGCTTTTTACAGCAATATCAATCTTCACATTTTCCTGACCACCATGCTTGATATTTAGACGCTTAAAACCTTTTAGTTCTTTTATCGGCAATGGAATATTTCTTTCAGGTAACTGAATATAAACCTGAACAACTTCATCACCATCATCATTGCCTGCATTATTGATTGTACATCCAACATGCAGGGTTGAGTCTGTTTGCTGTACATCAAGATTGCTGTATTCGAATTTTGTATAACTCAATCCATGACCAAACGCATAAATAGGCGTTCCCTTGAAATATTGGTAGGTTCTGCCTTTGCTTATATCATAGTCATTCATCGCAGGCAGCTCTCCAATATTGTTATAATAAGTGATGGGTAACCTTCCTGCGGGGTTATAATCTCCAAACAACACATCTGCTACTGCATTCCCACCCTGTTCTCCGGGATACCAGGCGTTGACAATGGCTGGTATGTTTTTATTGATCCAGTCAATCGACATTGAATTGCCCGCCTCAAGGACCACAACAGTCCTGGGATTTGATTTGAAGATTTCCTGGATGAAAATCTCCTGATCGATGGATAATT
>CALPWM020000138.1 GCA_943327275.2 Chitinophaga pinensis | reverse complement strand
AGTTATATTATTCAGCACAATCCAACGCCCAAGGGCTTTGACAATGGTCCCGGAAACGCCTACCAGACTGATCTTCGCGATTTCACGCACGGCAGGATTTACAGGGTTTCTTATAAGGAGGCTCCTGAATACAAGCCTTTGTCACTTTCCATCTCAGATGCAAAAGGACTTTTGACTGCATTGAAAAACAACAACATGTTATGGCGCATGCATGCACAGCGGATGTTGGTTGAACGCGGACAGAAAGATGTTGTTGCAGACCTGATTGCCTTGGTAAATGATAAATCTGTTGACGAAATTGGTATCAATGCACCCGCCATTCATGCGCTTTGGACCCTGAAGGGATTGAATGCATTGGATGATGCCACCATTGCTGCAGCACTTGCACATCCCTGCGCTGATGTCAGAAAGAATGCGATCAAAGTAATGGACTTTTCAGCAGCTTCAGTGGCCACTATTTTGAAAAATAATGTGCTTCAGGATAAAGATCTATTGGTGGTGCTGAATGCATTGTTGCTGTTTTCAAAATCACCCCTTGATGCAGCTGCAGAGAAGGCATTTTTTGAAAGGATGAACAAATCAACTGAGGTTGAAGACCGTTGGTTGCCTGATGCCTTCGCCTGTGTGCTCACTGCCAACAATGGCAAGCTCATGAAGACACATTTGCAAAGCCAGATCAAGGCCAATGCAGCAAAAAAACCTGCGATGCCTGCAATGGACCATTCAAAACACCAGATGCCAGGAACAAAAGCTGCGCCAGTTGTTAAGGTGGATGGCATAGACCTGGTTGTGGCAGACATCAAGATTGATCCCGCTACTCCTGCAGTACGTGAGCGCATCAACATTACGGTGGAAGTCAAAAACCAGGGAACAGTTGATCTGGAAAAAGAGAACTTTGTTCCATTGGACATTCGCTTTGAGGGGATGGGCATCAAGATCGATCAGGTGAGCAGGAATTTCAAGGAAGGCATCAAGGCTGGTGAAACGGTGTCTATCACCAAAAACCTTAACGGTCCCTGGGTAGGTAACATCAGTGTAGGAACAGATGTGGTAGGAGATTATAACCTGATTGTAGCCATAGACAAAGCCAATGAAGTAAAGGAATCCAACAAGAACAACAATGCATTTACCAAAAAAATAACCTTCAGCAGGCCTGCAGACATGAATGCATTTGCTTTGGAGTCAGCCCTCAGGAGCTATGCCAACAAAGCACCTGCAGACAGCCTTGTTGCGATTTTGAAAAAGACTGCGTCCATGGATCAGCAGGCCAAGAACGGAATCATCAAGGCCTTGTCAGAGGGTTGGAACTATCGTTTGAAAGATATCAAGCTGACTGAGACTGACAAAATTTTTCTTGCTTCCATTAATGCTGAAAATTCAAATGAAAGATTGTCCAGGTTGATGACTGCATGGGGTATTGCTGTTGATGGGCAGTCCAATGCGGATGTTCTCCGGGTCAAGATCAGCACAATCAAAGAGGCGATGAAATTCAGCCTGAAAGAGTTTACTGTAAAGCCTGGGCAGTCTGTAGAAATTGCCTTTGAAAATCCAGACGCGATGCAACACAACATGGTAATCACCAAGCCTGGCATGCTTGAAAAAGTAGGAAGGGCAGGAGATGCAATGATGAAAGATACCAAAGGCGCAGACAAGAATTATGTTCCTGCCCTTGCGGAAGTATTGTTCTCAACACCACTGGTTAACCCTGGACAGAATTATACCCTGAGGTTCAAGGCCCCTGCCACTGCAGGTGATTATCCATTTGTCTGCACCTTCCCAGGCCATTGGAGCATCATGAATGGGGTGATGAAAGTCAGGCAATAATTGTTGAGGAGGTTTAGAGAGGTTGAAGAGGTTTAAGTCGCCTTCAGCTGTTGAAGGGGTTGAAGAAGCGGGACGCGTTGAAAAGGTTGAAGAGGTTTAAGATGTTTCTTCAACCTCTTCAACCTTTTCAACTTCTTCAACTATTCCGGTCTCATCATCGGGAACAACAATACATCCTGAATCGATGGTTGGTTGGTGAGCAACATGCAAAGCCTATCAATGCCAAAACCTATGCCCGCAGTTGGCGGCATACCGTATTCCAGCGCGCGAAGGAAATCATGATCGATGAACATTGCCTCATCATCGCCGCGCTCCTGGAGTTTTATCTGGTCTTCAAATCTTGCACGTTGATCAATCGGGTCATTCAATTCGGTATAGGCGTTGGCAATTTCTTTTCCGTTCACCATCAGCTCGAAACGCTCTACCAGACCGGGTTTGCTCCGGTGCTTCTTGGTCAGCGGGCTCATTTCGATTGGGTAATCTGTAATGAAAGTGGGTTGAATGAAGTGATGCTCACATTTCTCACTGAAAATTTCATCCACCAACTTGCCCTTGCCCATGCTTTTTTCAACGGCTATTCCCAATTGCTTGCATACATCCCTTAATCCATCTTCATCCATTGCACTGATATCAAATCCTGTATGTTCCTTGATGGCATCATACATGGTCACCCTTTTGAAAGGGGCCTTGAAGCTGATGGTCTTGCCATCCACCTCTGCGTCGGTGGTGCCATTGACATCAATGGCCGCTTTTTCAAGCAGCTGCTCCGTTGTATCCATCATCCACAAATAATCCTTGTACGCTGTGTAGAATTCAAGTACGGTGAATTCAGGATTGTGTGTTCGGTCCATTCCTTCGTTCCTGAAATTCCTTGAAAACTCATATACCCACTCAAATCCGCCCACGATCAGCCTTTTCAGGTACAGTTCATTGGCGATGCGGAGGTACATCGGGATATCCAATGCATTGTGGTGTGTCGTGAAAGGTCGTGCGGACGCACCACCGGGGATGCTTTGCAATACCGGTGTGTCCACTTCAATGGCTCCACGCTGGTTCAGAAAATCCTTGATGGAGTTGATCAGTTTTGACCTCTTGAGGAAGGTTTCTTTTACTTGCGGATTGATGATCAGGTCAGCATACCGCTGTCTGTACCGGAACTCCGGATCGGTAACCGCATCAAATGTTTCACCTTCTTTTTCTTTTACGATGGGAAGGGGTTTGAGTGATTTGCTCAGGAGGGTGAGGGAATTTACGTGGACTGATGTCTCACCTGTTTTGGTGGTGAACACATGTCCCTTCACACCAACAAAATCACCAATATCAAGGGTCTTCCAAACCTGATCATAAAGGGTTTTGTCATCTGTAGGACAAATTTCATCTCTCTTCACATAGACCTGGATTTTACCTGCATGGTCTTGCAATACAGCGAAACTCGCCTTACCCATGTCACGGATCCCCATCAATCGTCCTGCAAGGCATACATCCGAAAAGTCGGCCTTGTTCTCTTCTCCGAGATAACGTTGTTTGATATCGCTTGAGCTGATATTAACCGGGAATGAGGGCGCAGGATAGGGGTCAATCCCCAGGTTCTGCAGCGCGGTAAGCTTGTCTCTTCTGATGATCTCTTGCTCTGAAAGGTGCTGTTGTGACATGTTCTTGTTGCTTGAAGCCGCAAAGATAATTAAATGAAGGGAGTTCAAGTCCTTTCAACTCCCTTCAACGGCATTTAAATTGCCTCCAAAATCACATTTCCGTCGATTCCAAGTTTTTCATGGACTGCTTTCAAAAAATGTGCATCTGGGTCTTGTTTACCCGACAGGATTTTCGAAATTTTAGATGCAGTTGTGTTCAGGAGTTCAGAAAGTTTTGATTGGGTGATGTTCATTTCCTTTAATCTGTTTTGGATGATCAGGTTCAGCGAGGGTTGGGCCCTACCTGGGAGCATCTGTTTTTTTTCATAGTCGTTTGCCAGAAGGGTTAGCTGGTGCAAAGCGGTTTCATCCTGCTTTGTCAGTGCATGGAAACCACCCAGTTTGGTTGCCTTCTGGATATATTTTTCAATCATATGCATGATTGCGTCATATTGCTCTTGAGACCTTATTTTATCTATCATATTCAAATGGTTGAGCAGTCTATGTGATCATATTCCTGGTGTGTTCCAATAAATCTTATATACACTGTTCTTCTATTAAAATGAATCATTGCCACCAGCCTATAATCATTTCCTTTTATGTTAAAGACAAACCTGTCATTTCCGATTGAATCTACAAAACCAACATCTGTTGCCAATTCGTGGGCTGTTTTCCAATCTGCTTTTTCAGCAATCTTATACCATCTGAGCAAGGACTCAGATGCTTTGGGATATTCTTTACAAAAAGCTGAAATTCTGTTCCAGGCTATGATTACCATCAAAATTAATTAATTTCTCATTTAGAAATATATTTCTCTTTAAGAAATATATTTTATGAAATTACATTTTGATTTGGGCCGGGAAATGTTGAAAAAACGATTTTGTACGTGATTTTTAACCTCCTCCCTCAACCCCCAATCCAAACAAGGCCAAATCATACTTTACCGGATCTTTAGGGTCAAACTGCTTCAACATCTCCGTAAGAGCGATGGCTGTTTTCCAGTCCGATTTTTCTGCATCAATGAGTTTGAGCCGGGAGGCTACACGTTGCACATGCACATCCATTGGGCAAACCAACTGGTTCATCCTGATGTTTTTCCAAATGCCAAAGTCAACCCCAGCTGCATCTTTTCTCACCATCCAGCGGAGATACATGTTGAGGCGTTTGCAGGAAGAATTGTTGTGTGGGGTAGAGATGTGTTTTTTTGTTCTGTCTGGGCTTTCATCCAGCGAAAAAAAATAGCGATGAAATGCCACAAGACCATTTTCCATGTCTGGATCATTTTTTTGCATGCCGTGGGTGAAAGCTGATTCAAGGCTGGGTTCTGTACTGTTGAACAATTTGTAACCATTGGTATAGTGATGGTTCAGCACCCTGATAAAATGCAGAAGATCTGTCGCGTTGAAAGTCCTGTGTTTGAAGTCCAGAAAGCGTTTCAGGTCATTGTCCTTGTGGCCAACAATGAATTGGTAAGGCGCCTCATCCATCAGTGCCATCAGTTCATTGCATTTGTTGATGATGGTGGTGCGGTTGCCCCAGGCAAAAATGGCAGCAAAAAATCCTGCAATTTCGATATCCGCTTTTTGGCTAAAACGGTGAGGGATGGAAATCGGATCTTTCTCAATAAACTCTTGTTGGTTGTGCCGCTTCAATTCTTTGTCAAGGAAAGACTTTACTGCTGATAGTTCTTTTTTATTCATTTGCTAAAGCCCCCGGCTGTCCAGTTTTTGAAAGATTGTCCAATGCTTGGTAATCAGAGAAACGCAGATCAACTGGTGATCGCCAGTTGAATGGCATGGTCGAGATCTGCAATCAGGTCATCTGCATCTTCAATGCCCACAGACAAGCGGATCAGGGTGTCGCCCAATCCGTTCTTGATTCTTTCCTCCCTGGGTATGGATGCATGCGTCATGCTGGCAGGGTGGTTGATCAGCGATTCAACACCACCAAGGCTTTCAGCCAATGAAAAAAGTTGGGTATTGGAAAGCAATGCCCTTGCGGCTTCCATGGTCTCCAGTTTCAGTTCAAAACTGATCATCCCCCCAAAATCTTTCATCTGACTTTTGGCTATTGCATGTCCTGGGTGATCCTCAAAGCCGGGCCAGTACACTTTTTTTACGGCAGGGTGTGCTTTAAGAAAATGTGCAATGGCAGCACCGTTCTGGCAATGCCTTTCCATCCTGATCCCCAGGGTTTTGATGCCCCTGAGTACCAGGAAACAATCCATGGGTCCGGGCACTGCTCCACAGCTTTTTTGGATAAAATACAATTCATCCCGCAAAGCCTGATCGTTCATCACCAAAGCGCCCTGGATCACATCACTATGACCCCCAAGGTATTTTGTTGCAGAATGCATCACAATGTCTGCGCCCAGCGAAAGTGGATTCTGGAGTGCAGGCGATGCAAAAGTATTGTCCACGCAGAGCAAAACCTTGTGCTGTTGTGCAACTGCAGCAATGCCCCTGATGTCAGCAATGTTCATCAACGGGTTGGTTGGGGTTTCT
>CALPWM020000137.1 GCA_943327275.2 Chitinophaga pinensis | reverse complement strand
TTATAATCCGTTGCCTGGTTCTCATTTTCATGCATCAATATTAAAGGCAAAAACCAAAAAAAAATGGACTTTTCTCTTCAATCCTGTCTTGATCAAGAGTTTTTTCAATAAGTCAGAAATTGTATCAAACCAATTCCCAACATCCTATCCCAAGGATTATTGGATCAACCATGCACAGTGGCTGAATCGGTTTGATGACAAGAAGTCTGCCATAAATCCATCATCATTTCAATTTTACCCTGGTATTTCTGGTGTCATCCATACAAAGAACAAAAGGGTTTGGGGCTTGGGTTATCATAAAATACTTTTAGGTGTTGCTCCTGATGATGGCTTGTTGTTATCCTCAAATGCCCCGTCTTTTCTTAAAATATCTTATGAGAATGCGTGGGGTCTTACAAAAAACAAAAACCGAACATTGGGTTTAAAGATTTTTCAAGGTTGGCTTCCCTCTCCAAGATTTGATTATGAGTCAAATGGAATTTATTTGGCTGGCAAATCATTGATGGTAGAAAAAGGTAACCGTTCAAGATGGATAAGTGGCTTTGATCTTCGATGGAAAAATGATAAAGGCTTCGAGTTCGGTATGAATTACATCAACCTGATGTATTGGCCTGGCGAGCGTTTGGCATCATTGTTGCCAGTTGAATCATTTTTTCATTGGCAAAAAAAACGCATTGCATTGGGGCATCTGGGAATGGGAAGTATCTATGCCAAATACAGCATTCCGGAACAGGGTCTTTTCTTATGGGGAGAGCTGGGTACAGGAAACTCTTCATTCACACCAATTTCTATCTTTTTACGTGACACACTTTTGATGGGATACGCAATTGGAATCCAGAAAAACATGCCAATATCAGCAAAAAGATCTCTTGAGTTATTTGCTCAAATTTCAAGTGTTCAGGCATCAACATTACATCAGGCAATGTCTTCAACAAGTTGGTACGTAAATTCTACAGTTAGCCAAGGATATACCCATCACGGACAAGTTATAGGCAGTGGCATAGGGCCTGGCGGTGCTTCTGCATATTTTTCGGCTTCAGTCAAAACGCCTGTTTTGAGCCTTGGTATTTTTGGCGAGCGGTTGATGCACAACAAAGATTTTTTTTATGCAAATTTTTATTCTTCTGAAGGCAATTTCCGTCGCCATTGGATGGACCTAACCGTGGGTGGATTTGCAAAGTTCAAGAACACTAAAACAATTCAATTGATTGGATTAAGCTTTGTGAAGTCTTTCAACCATCAATGGCAGATTAAGGATAATGCTCCAAGCTTTTTTGATGGTTATGGAATAGACCGTTCAGGATTTAGGCTTAATTATTGGATTCAATTAAATCATTTTAAAAAATAATGAACAACTCCCCATCAATATCTATTGTACTTCCTGTATATAATATGGCTTATTTTTTGCCGGAAGCGCTTGAGAGTATTGCGCAGCAAGAATTCAGGGATTTTGAGCTAATTATGATTGATGATGGATCAGCAGACTTATCTTATTCAATTCTTCAAAATTATGCAGCCAATGCCAAACATCCATGCACATTGATTCAATTTGATCATCTTGGACTTCCTGCTTGCCTGAATGCTGGAATTCGAGCATCGAAAGCCAAGTATATTGCCAGAATGGATGCGGATGATGTGATGATGCCCAATCGCTTGAAAATCCAATATGAGTATCTTCAGGCAAATAGGGAAATAGATATTTTGGGATCTTGGGCCATTGAAATCGATACCAATGGTTTGCCAACCAACAAACTTACTCATCCACAATACCACAATCAAATTGTCGATTTTCTTTATAAGGGTTGTCCGTTGATACATCCTTCCTTGCTCGTTAAAAAAAGTATCTTTAATTATGGAATGTATGAAGAATTGTACCCTTCGCCTGAGGATTATGATTTATGGATTAGGCTTCGGCATCATATCGTATTCCATAATATTCCTCAATATCTTATAAAAAAACGAAGACACAATAATTCTGTGACAGGAAGTGTTTCTAATGCCTTCATTTTTAATGAATTCAAAATGCGGGTAAGTTTATGTTTAAGTGAAAAAGCATACTTGCAGCTATTTCGTCTGTACATAATTCTCATAAAACTTGTGATGCCAATTTCAGTGATCTTTTATTTAAGAAAGATCAAGGGCGTATTCAAATCAAAATATTCTATAGAAGAATACATCTGAATATAAGTGGGTTTGTTAAAATTATATCCCCTTAATCAAAACGCTATAAAACACTTTCTCCTTTACTAATCTATGTAAAATAATGAAGAATGATATTATGGTCGTTGCTTGGAATGGTAGCGATGAGCCTTTAAAATATATTGATTTCGACATTGATTTAGATTTTGATTTGATTCTTTTTAATTATTCTGGTAATGATAAGATGCCTGAATTGTCAAACGGGAAGTCAATTCAACAGTTGATTTCAGTCAAAACAGAGTTTAAAGGGCAGTTATTGTATCAGGTATGTAAGCATGTACAAGCAACTACCTATCGTTATATCGGGTTATTGGATGATGATCAATCAATTTCAGTTTCGTCAATAAATTCACTTTTGTGTACAGCTGTAAAGCATGGATTTGATGTCTTTCATCCATCAATTGCCGATAAAAGTTATTGCAGTTATGATTTTTTTAAACAGCGAAAAGGCATTGAATTTGAGTATGTTGCCTGGGTCGAGATCATGGCTCCTTTTTATAGAAAAGCTGTTTTTGAAGCAGGTTTTGAATTTTATAAAGACAATATTTCATCGTATGGAATTGACTGCTATCTAATTCCTTTTTTACAAAAAAAGTTATCACTGACCCAAACGGCACTTGTTCACACAGTTGCTGTAGCACACCTAAAGCCAGTTACTGATGCTAGCAAAATTTTCTCTAATGGTTTTGATGCTAGACAAGAAATGGAAAAAATGAGGCTATTGGTATTGTCAAGAATAAAATCAGAGAAAATTCATTTTGATGGTGTCATATTTAAACAATTATTCCATGTTGGAATATTTCGATGGGAGAAATGGAAGTTTGACATTAAACGATTTTTGCAACTTAAAAAAATCTTAATTTTTTAAATAACGTAATTCTTTATAACTTTTGACCAATTGGGAGTGCCGCAAACCCATGCTTCTCATCACTCGCAATATTGTGCACATCCCACTCAACCCTTTTTTCAAAAGGGTTTTTTCTTTCTGGGCATCCTGCTTTTGAACAAATTCTGCAGGAGAAATCCAGGCAGCCATCTGCATGGACAAACAATTCCAGGCTTTCCCCAAACTCATTTTTAGCAATGGCAGAAAATGCCTCCACTTCATTGTGTGCCTCATGAACATTGAGGAACCATGGAACGGTGAGGTGACAATCCACATGCAATACAGGTCCGAACTTGATAATGCGCAGGTTGTGCAGATCAACCCAGTTTTCCCTTCTGTCGGCATTCATCCTTGATACGAGTTTCTCCAACAATGCATGGTCGGCCTCGTCCATGATGCCGGCAATGGAACTCCTGACAATGGTATAGCCTGTGTAAATGATGAAGAAGGCAAATCCAATCGCAACGGCACTGTCCAGCCAGATCCAGTTGGTCCAAAAGATTACCGCCATGCCGATGACAATGCCCACGGTTGAGTAGGTATCGCTTTGAAGATGTTTGCCAGAAGCCACCAAGGCCAGGGAATTGTTTTTCTTTCCTGTTTTGATGGCATACCATCCCGTAACATAATTGATGATGGCTGTGAACCCAATGATGGCCATTCCCGTGTCCAATTTTTGGATGACATGGGGATGGATAAAATTGTTGATGGCCTCGTAAATGATCACGATACCTGCGATACCCACCAGGCTGCCTTCAACAGCTGCGGAAACAAACTCAGCTTTTCCGTGTCCATAAGGATGCTCCTTGTCTCGGGGTTTGGAAGCGATGTACAGGCTGTAAAGGCTGATGAAACCAGCGACTACATTGACGGTGCTTTCCAGGGCATCGGTCAATACGGCTACCGATCTTGTCATCCACCATGCCACTAACTTGAATACAAACAGTACTACTGCAACGATGGCTACAACCCGTTGGATCCTGAAATTGAGCTGGGCATGTTCACTGATCATGGAAGAATTTGGGTTGAATATATCAAAATGCACCCATGCAAAAAACTTATTCCCTCAAATGATGTTTAATTTTTTGGCAAACCATAAATTGTTTGAATATTCGCAACCATGGGCGTAAATAAGGAAGCATATAAATCATTATTGGCTGCAATGCAGCCATCAGGAGCAACATTGATAGCCGTCTCCAAGACCAAGCCATCGGAGGACATCCAGGAATTGTATGCCCTCGGGCAGCGGGATTTCGGCGAAAACTATGTGCAGGAATTGATTAAAAAACAAGCGGAGCTGCCTACAGATATCCGTTGGCATTTCATTGGTCATCTGCAGACCAACAAGGTCAAGATGATTGCGCCTTTTGTGCACCTGATCCATGGTGTGGATAGCATCAAGCTGCTAGAAGCCATTGACAAGGAGGGGAGGAAGATCAACAAGAAAATCAATTGTCTCTTGCAGGTCCATGTGGCCAGGGAAGAGACCAAGTTCGGCTTGGATCTTGCGGAGGCCAGACAGGCCGCAGCCATGTATTTTCTTGAAAAAAAATATCCAAATGTTGCGCTTTGCGGCATCATGGGGATGGCCTCTTTCTCTGAAGACCAGGAACTGCTCAAAAAGGAATTCAGTGACCTAAAAAACATATACGATGAAATCCGGTCTTTATACGGCCCCGACGCATCAGCCTTCAACACACTTTCCATGGGGATGAGCGGAGACTATCCACTTGCCCTTGCATCGGGAAGCAACATGGTCAGGGTGGGGAGTCTGTTGTTCGGGCATAGAAGTTGAAGAGGTTCAAGAATTTACACTTCAACCCCTTCAACTACTTCAACCCCTTCAACTCATTCAATCTTACTTCTTCCCCGCATAATCCATCACCAAATTACAAAAAGCTTTCACTCCTACATCCAGCATGCTGTCATCAATGAAAAAGTCTGGTGTATGATGGGGCGCCGCTTTTGAAGGGTCTGTCCCTTTGGGCATGCCGCCGAGATTAAAGAAAAATGCGGGTGCTTTCTCTCCGAAAAAAGAAAAATCTTCTGCGCCGGTGGTCCAGATGCCTGCTGTTGCATTTCCCTTTCCTGCAGCCCTTTCCAAAGAAGGAACCATGGCCGCAACCAGAGCCGGATCGTTGTAGGTGACAAGGGTCTTGGTGTCGATGTTCACATCTACTTCAGCACCCCAGGCCTCTGCCACATTCTTTGCAACCAGCCTGATTTTTTCGTGCACATCCTTCTGCATTTTGCTGTCAAGGGTTCTGATGGTGCCTTCGAGCTCTGCGGTTTCAGGAATGATATTGGCCCTTACGCCACTGTGAAATTTACCAACGGTGATTACCACGGGTGCAACGGTCAGGTCTTGCTGACGGCTCACAATGGTTTGCAGGTTGTTGATGATTTGTGTGCCCACAACAATGGGGTCTATGCCGGTCCAAGGAGTTGATCCATGGGTTTGCTTGCCCTTGACCTTGATGGTGAACCAATCTGAGGAGGCCATCATGGAACCGCTTTTGTATTTGATTTTGCCAATTTCAAGTGCTGAAGAAATGTGCAGTCCAAATACGGCATCCACTTTGGGATTGTCCATGACACCCTCTTTGATCATCAGGGGTGCTCCGCCTTCCTCATCACCGGGAGGGCCTTCTTCCGCTGGCTGGAAGAAGAATTTAACTGTGCCGGAAACATCTTTTTTCATGCCTGCCAAAACCTCTGCCGTTCCCATCAGGATAGAAGTATGGGGATCATGTCCGCAGGCATGCATCACGGAAACCGGTGTTCCCATATAATCAGCCGTCACGGTGGATTTATATGGTACATCAACCCTTTCTTTCACGGGCAAACCATCAATGTCTGCACGCAGTGCGATGACGGGCCCTGGCTTTCCACCACGGAGT
>CALPWM020000136.1 GCA_943327275.2 Chitinophaga pinensis | reverse complement strand
GAAAACAAAGATGTTGCGGGATTTTTGGTTGAACCCATCCAGGGTGAAGCCGGTATAGTCATGCCAGACAAAGGATATCTGTCCAAAGCCAAATTATTGTGTGAAGCCGCCAATGTGCTTTTTATCGCAGATGAAATCCAGACCGGTCTCTGCAGGACAGGAAAGATGCTATGCTGTGACCATGAAAATGTAAAGCCTGATATTCTCTTGTTGGGCAAGGCCCTCAGTGGAGGAACCTTTCCGGTCAGTGCCGTTCTTTCATCCGATGAAGTGATGCTCACCATTAAACCTGGTGAACATGGTTCAACCTTTGGAGGAAGCCCCCTGGCCAGCATTGTGGCCACCGAATCGTTGAAAGTACTTGTTGATGAAAACCTGGCTGACAATGCGATAAAAATGGGAGAATTGTTGAGGGCTGGTCTTGCCTCCATCCAATCACCATTGATCGGTGAAATCCGGGGAATGGGACTGATGAACGCCATCGTCATCAACCATCACAACCCTGATGCTGCCTGGCTGCTTTGTGAGACTTTCATGAAAAATGGATTATTGGCCAAGCCAACCCATGGAGACAAAATCAGGCTGGCACCTCCATTGGTCATCAGTGCTGAACAGGTTGAAGAAGCAATTGCCATCATCGACAAATCCCTGAAGGAATGCATTGTTTAGGGGTTTAGTTGTAAATTTGCTTTCAATTTTGAACGCATGAGTGAAGAAAGATCGCTGAATTTCTTGGAAGAAATCGTAGAAGCTGACCTTGCCGCAGGAAAGCATGTGGAGATTCATACCCGATTCCCTCCAGAACCAAATGGCTATTTGCATATCGGACATGCCAAAAGCATTTGCCTGAACTTTGGACTCGCAGACAAATATGGCGGAAAAACGAACTTGCGTTTTGATGATACCAACCCTGTAACCGAGGACACAGAATATGTAGACTCTATCAAAGCCGATGTCAGGTGGCTGGGGTTTGATTGGGAAGAAGAGCATTATGCATCAGACTATTTTGATCAACTGTATGCTTTTGCCGTTGCACTGATCAACAAGGGCCTTGCCTATGTAGATGATCTTAGCGCAGAACAGATTGCCACCATGAAGGGCACTCCGACAGAAGCTGGTAAAGAAAGTCCGTTCAGGAACAGGAGCATTGAGGAAAACCTCTTCCTGTTCACTGCCATGAAGAATGGGGAATACAATGATGGTGAAAAAGTATTGCGCGCCAAGATAGACCTTGCTTCCCCCAACATGCACATGCGTGATCCCATCATGTACAGGATCAAGAAAACGCATCACCACCGTACCGGCGACACCTGGTGCATCTACCCGATGTATGATTTTGCCCACGGGCAATCCGATTCAATTGAGAACATCAGCCACTCCATTTGCACACTGGAGTTTGAGGTCCATAAGCCACTTTATAACTGGTACATCGCCCAATTGGGCATTTTCCCTTCGAATCAATTTGAGTTTGCAAGGCTCAACCTTACCTATACGGTCATGAGCAAGAGAAAACTCTTGCAACTTGTGCAAGAGAACCTTGTAGACGGATGGGACGATCCGAGGATGCCCACGATTTCAGGTCTCAGAAGAAGGGGCTACACTCCATTGTCACTGAGAAATTTCTGTGAGAGGATTGGTGTGCAGCGAAGGGAAAACATCATTGATGTTGGCCTCCTTGAATTTTGTGTGAGAGAAGACCTTAACAAGACTGCCCTTCGCAGGATGGTTGTTTTGGATCCAATCAAATTGGTCATTACCAATTATCCAGAAGGACAATCAGAGATACTGAAAGGAGAAAATAATCCTGAGCTGGAAGACAATGGCGGTTACCGCGACCTTCCATTTGGCAGGGAGCTGTGGATTGAGGCCGAAGATTTTATGGAAGATGCTCCGAAAAAATGGTTCAGGCTTGCACCAGGAAATAAGGTCAGGTTGAAGAGTGCCTACATCGTCAGCTGCACTGGATTTGAAAAAGACGCATCAGGAAAAGTTACAGCCGTGCATTGTGAATATATTCCGGAAAGCAAGAGTGGACAAGACACCTCCGGCATAAATGTAAAAGGCACAATGCATTGGATATCAGCTGAAAAAGCAGAGACAGCTGAAGTGAGACTTTATGATCGCCTGTTTCAGGTAGAAGACCCATCCAGCGAAGAGGGAGACTTCAAATCATACATGAACCCCAACAGCCTTGAGATCATTGAAGGTGCTAAAATAGAACCCTCCTTGCTGGAAGCACAACCAGGGGAGCAATTTCAATTCATCAGAAAAGGCTACTTTACCCTGGACAGCAAACTTTCTGCATCCGGAAAACTGGTTTTCAACAGGACGGTTACCCTGAAAGATGCATGGAGCAAGGAAATGAAAAAATAGAGACCAATAGGGTTCTCTACACCAAAGATGACATTTAATTTTTCTGCTCTTCTACCCTATTGGCATTCCCTTCGGGAAGAAAAGCCATGATGAAGATCAAAATGGAACAGACAAGCATCAGGTATAAGCCTGGCTGCTTCTCCGGACAATAGCCCCTGTAGCAGGAGCCAAACAACAGAAAATTTTTGATGGCATAGGCCACATTCAAACCACCCGCCAAAAAAGCCGTTCTCTTTAACCACAATACTTTGACAAAAGAGCAAGCGGTGGTGATACCGGCCAAAATAAGCAAGAGCTTGCCTGGCTTTCCGTACATGTTTCTCTCAGTAAAGAAGGCATTGAAAGACTTGTTGATGTCTGCATGAAAGGTCCATGGCATGAAACATGCACCCAAAAGGAGTAAGAAAGCAAGCAGGCTGATCCATTTTGAATAACGTACCATATCAAAAAAAGCGAAGGGGTTTTTTCCTTCGCTTTGAGGTCCCGAGCGGATTCGAACCGCTGTAGAAGCTTTTGCAGAGCTCTGCCTAGCCACTCGGCCACAGGACCTAATATGATCAGGCTTTATCGCCCGAACACGCGCAAAATTAGTAATTTTGAACTGATTTACCATAGCAATCAGGAAGATCATTATTAAAACAATTTCAATGAACCGCATAGAAGCCTCGGAATTGATCATCAATGCAAGAGGTGCTATATACCATCTTGATCTGCGTCCGGAAGAAATTGCCGATACCATCATCACGGTAGGAGATCCTTTCAGGGTAGAAAAAGTCAGCAAATATTTTGACCATATTGAACACCGCTCCAGCCACAGGGAATTCATCACCCATACCGGAACGGTCAATGGAAAAAGAATCAGTGTGGTTTCAACCGGAATCGGACCAGACAATATTGATATTGTGATGAATGAACTGGATGCACTGGCCAACATTGACTTCAGCAGCAGAACAGAAAACAAGGAAAAAAAGCAATTGAGCATCATCAGGATTGGCACTTCCGGCTCTTTGCAGCCTGAGATTGGCGTGGATAGTTTTGTGGCCAGCACCCATGGCATTGGTCTGGACAATTTACTGCATTTTTATCCCTACAGAAACAATGAAGTTGAATTGGAAATGTTGAGGGCATTTAAAACACAAACCACCCTTAATCCCAACCTTTCCTCTCCTTATATCACAAGCGCGAGTGCAATTTTGCTTGCCAAACTGGTGGATGGTTGCCATGCGGGCATTACAGCTACTTGCCCTGGTTTCTATGGCCCACAGGGGCGTAACCTCCGCCTGGGATTGTCCATGCCACAGCTCAACGACCAGCTGACAGCATTCAGGTTTAGTAACCTTAAAATCACGAATTTTGAAATGGAAACTGCTGCCATTTATGGTTTGGGCAAGATGATGGGACATCATTGTCTTTCTCTGAGTGCTATAGTAGCCAACAGGATTGCCAAGGCTTTCTCGGCTGATGCAGATGCGACGATTGATAAGCTGATCAGGCAGGTGTTGGAGAGGGTTTAGTGAGGTTGAGGGAAGTTGAGAGAGGTTGAAGTAATAAAGAACTTATGATGGAAATATTTTTTTACAAGTATCAGGGAACGGGGAATGATTTTGTGATCCTGGACAACAGGGATGGCAGTTACAGCAACATTACCGAGCAGCAGGTTAAATTCTTGTGCGACAGGAAATTTGGCATTGGTGCTGATGGGCTCATGCTATTGGAAACCATCGATGGATTTGATTTCCGTATGAAATACTACAATGCAGACGGAAATGAGGGAAGCATGTGTGGAAATGGTGGAAGGTGCCTGGTTCAGTTTGCTAAGGACATGGGCATCATCCGCAGCCATTATCATTTTTTAGCTGTGGATGGCCCACATGAGGCCGAATTCGATTCAAAGGGATTGGTCAGGCTGAAGATGCAGGATGTCAATGCCATCAGTTCTGACGGTGCTGACAAGGTGCTGAACACAGGGTCTCCGCATTATATCAGGTTCATTGATAATCTGGACCAATTGGATGTTTTTACCGAAGGAAGAAAGATCAGGTATAACAGCATATACAGTGAAAAAGGCATCAATGTCAATTTTGTATCTCGAGAAAATGAAGCCATCCGTGTGAGAACCTATGAACGTGGCGTCGAAAATGAGACCCTCAGCTGCGGGACAGGAGTAACTGCATCGGCAATCGCTTCATCAAAGGGTATGGGAAAACAATATGTCTTCATCAACGTGGAAGGTGGAAAACTCGAAGTGGCATTCAATAGGATTGATGAACAACATTGCAATGACATATGGTTGATTGGACCAGCAACCTTTGTCTTCTCTGGAAAAATATTATTGGGTCAATGAAACAGGATTTGTAACCCACATCAATAAATAAAAGACATGTTCAACATCAGGGTATATGGCATTTTGATCTCAGAAGACAACAAGGTTTTGGTCAGTGATGAATTCATTAGGGGAAATTATTATACAAAATTCCCTGGTGGTGGTTTGGAATTTGGCGAAGGAACCAGGGATTGCCTTGCAAGAGAATTCATGGAAGAGATGAACCTCAGGGTTAGGGTTGGTGAGCATCTTTACACTACAGACTTCTTCCAGATGTCAGCATTTAATCCGGAACACCAGATTGTCTCTATCTATTACAGGGTATATCCACTGGAAGAGATCAAGGTGCCGCTCAGGGAAAAGCAATTTGATTTTGATGAAGAACAGTTGGCCGTTTACCATGCCACTGGAGAAACGGAGACCTTCAGGATGATACCCATTGACGCTTTCAGTGAGGCTTCTGTTCACTTGCCCATCGACAAAGTAGTGGCAATGTTGATCAAGCAAGCATAGACAATGGCTATTGGGGTTTTATTTCTTCAGGGAATCCCTTATTTCGGTCAATAGTGTTTCAGTGGTTGAAAGCGGTGCAGGACCTGTTGGCGCCGCAGCCTCTTTCTTCTTGAGTGCGTTGATGCCCTTGATCACGAGAAACATCACAAACGCAACAATAATAAAATCGATGATCACGGTAACGAATGCACCCCATTCTAATGCAACCTCATCAATTTTGGCAGCAAGTACATTGCCCGCAGGATCTTTAACTTCTTCCATTCCAGCCTTCAATACGAGCTTTTTGTCATAAAAATTGGTTCCACCCGTCAACAGTCCGATCAAAGGTGCAATCAGCTTTTCAGTAAAAGTCGATACCACTTTTCCAAAAGCACCACCCATGACGAAAGCTACAGCAATGTCTACAAGGTTTCCTTTTAAGGCAAATTCTTTGAATTCTTTGATGAAGGACATAACAAAAAGTTTAAGTGGTTGAAGTAGTTGAACTTGCCAGCCAAAGGCTGGGGGGCGAAGTGAAAATACCTTTCTAATGGCGGTAAATACGCTAGAACAATTGGAAGTGAAATCAATTTACGAAAAACTTTGCTTACTTGTTCGATACATCAACCTTAAAATTCAACTTCTTCATCTTCATAGAAAAGAAAACATTTTTTACCCCAAGTTTGCGATGATTTAGCCTACAAAACAAAATGGAATAAAGTGATTATCAATATATTTGTCTACGTCAAGCATTAAAACAATTCAATGAAAAGTATCAATTTCAAGGCCATCTACCCTCACTTGATTGCAGTGGCGGTATTTCTTATTGTTGCTG
>CALPWM020000135.1 GCA_943327275.2 Chitinophaga pinensis | reverse complement strand
GGTGTTTTATTTGGTTAGCGGTTTGCCTGCTGCACTTTTTTTGATATACTCTCCCCAAGCGAGGTTGTCTGCGCCTTCTTTCAGGTTTGTTGCAACTTCGATCGCATAATTGGCGGAGGTCTCAACAACCCAGTCAAAATTTTCCTGTCCGACACTTTTCAGGTCTGCGTCTGGTGCAGGATTGCAAAAATCAATCGCATAGGGAATGCCATCCCTGATGGCCAGTTCAACGGTATTGAAATCATAACCAAGGTGATTGTTGATGTTCAATACAATATCTTCCATGGTTTTCAGCATCTTGGCTGAAGGTTTGAAATTGGCTACATACCTGAGGTGATGCGGGTTGCGTGGCTCATAGGGCATGATGCGGACATGTTTTCTGCCGATGCAATAGCAGCGGTAATATTCTTCAAATACAATCTCTTCTTGCAACAGCATCACCAGTTGACCGGTCTCCGCATGTCGTTCAAAAAACTCATCCATGTCGTTCAGTCGATAAACGTTTTTCCATCCGCCCCCGGCAAAAGGTTTCATGTATGCAGGAAACCCAACATAATCAAAGATGCCTTTCCAATCCAATGGATAGGCAAGGTTGGAAAATGATTCAGAAGAGGTATCGTCTGGGAGTTCTCTAGAAGGAAGGATGACTGTCTTGGGAACGGGCACCCCAATTTTGGTGGCCAAAGCATTGTTGAAGAACTTTTCATCTGCACTCCACCAGAAAGGATTGTTGATCACAGCTGTACCAGAGATGGCCGCATTTTTGAGGAAGGCCCGGTAAAAAGGAACATCCTGGGATATCCGGTCAATGATGACAGCATATCCTGAAGGGTCGCCCTGGAT
The DNA here is from genome assembly GCA_943327275.2 of Chitinophaga pinensis. Lineage (GTDB taxonomy): Bacteria > Bacteroidota > Bacteroidia > Chitinophagales > Chitinophagaceae > Pollutibacter. The sequence goes on along the minus strand of CALPWM020000135.1, from coordinate 5,286 downwards.
GACCTTGTCAATTTTCACAGGTGCTGCTGAAATGCCTTTGATCTTCTTTTCATTGATTCTTTTTACCAATGCTTCTGGGAACGATCTTTCCTTGCCGTGCAAGACACCAATTATTTTCGTCATGTTGTTTACTTGTTGACCTAAGTTAACGAATTTTATTTATGCAGCTCTGTTTGTACTTCAACCCAATACTAGATTCCTTTCCTTATTTTTGTCGCCAGTCAAAGCCGTAAATGAATACGATGGGGGAGGTTTTCAGTTTTCAGGTTCAATCTGCATTTCTTTCCAGGAATGTGAAAGTGGATGTTTATGAAAAAAAATCCTCTTGCCCTTCTTCACCTGTAGCATTGCTGCTCATCAACGATGGTCAGGATCTGCCTGACATGGGATTTGCTGATCTTCTTGATCACCATTTTCATGCTTTCTGCAGACTGATTTGTGTGGGGATACATGCTGGACCTGATAGAAAACAGGAGTATGGCGTTGCTGGTTTTCCAGATTTTATGCAAAGGGGATCAGGTGCCGGGGCGTATGCAAGTTTTGTCCTTGATGAGTTGATGCCCTTGCTTCACCCAAAAACAAATACAATCCAGTTCGATAAAAAATACCTGGCTGGTTTTTCTCTGGGCGGACTCATGGCTTTTGACATGTCCATTGATCATCCGCTGCAGTTTAATGCTGTTGGCGTATTCAGCGGATCCTTCTGGTGGCGTTCCAAAGCCTTGGAGGATGGCTATCTGGAAGAGCGCGACAGGATCATGCACGCCAAACTGAGAAAAGCTCCCTATCATGAAAAAAGGAAGTTTTTTTTACAGGTGGGTGCTTTGGATGAAAAAGAAGACAGGAACAAGAATGGGATCATTGATTCGATTGACGATACCTTGGGCATTATTCATGAACTGGAAAATATCGGGTACAGAAAAGGACAAGACATCCACTATCTCGAAATGGCCGATGGCCAACATGATGTTGCAACCTGGGGCAGGGCAATGCCTGTGTTTCTTCGCTGGTTGAGCGACCTCAAATAAAAAAGGCATCCCAGATTGGAATGCCTTGAATAATATCAACTAATTGTTTATTTCACCTTGAAGGCAACTTCTGCGTTTTCCCAACGGATGAAGACCTTGTTTCCAGCAACTTCAAATACCAGTTTTTCATTGAATGAGGATGATTTACCAGGCTTTACTTTCACCCTCAAGACATCTTCTTCTTGCTTGTAGCTGTATGATCCCCATTGCTTAGGGTTTTTGTTGAAGATGATGGTCCATTCGTTTTCTTCAGGAATAGTGAACAGGGCATACTTTCCTTTTGCCAGGGACTGTCCTTCTATTTTGACGTCTGCATCGATTTCAAAAGTGGTGGCATCATTGGCACCTGTTCTCCAAACTTTTCCGAAAGGGACCAGCTCTCCCCAGATCTTTCTGCCTTTGACAGAAGGAGCGCCATAATTAATGGTGACTGTTGCATCGCCTGCTTTTCCTGTAGCAGTTACAGCTGGGCTGGGTTTCGCGTTTTGCGCCATCAGCGAAATGCTGAAGGAAGAAAACATAAGGAACATTGTTGCGTAGAGTAGTTGTTTCATGTGCTTTTTTTTAATAAAGGTTTCAAATTTGAGTGGTTCAATGGTTCAACTGACGTCTGTACAGTTGGATGGTATTTTCAAGACCCAAATATAGTGAATCGCAAACAAGTGCATGACCAATGCTTACCTCATTGATAAATGGAATCTCCTGGATCAGGTAACGAAGGTTGTCAAGGTCAAGGTCATGGCCCGCATTGATGCCCATACCCAAAGCCTTTGCCATTGCAGCTGCAGCAACATAGGGGGCGATGGCGGATGCCCTGTCGGTTTTGAATTGATGGGCATAGGATTCGGTATAGAGCTCAATCCTGTCTGTGCCAGTGAGGGCAGCACTTGCTATCATGGCCGGGTCTGGATCACAGAAAATGCTGGTCCTGATTCCGGCTGATTTGAAAATGCCAATCATTTCAGAAAGGTAATCCTTGTGCTTAACGGTATCCCAACCATGATCAGAGGTCAGCTGACCTTCCGCATCCGGAACCAGGGTAACCTGATCTGGCTTTACCTCAAGTACCAGCTGAACAAATTTCTCCTCTCTGCAATTCCCTTCAATGTTGAACTCTGTGGTGAGCACCTTCTTGAGCTCCCTTACATCCGCGTAGCGGATATGTCTTTCGTCTGGTCTTGGATGAACCGTGATACCCTCAGCGCCAAACTGCTCAGCATCCAAAGCAACCTTGATCAGGTCGGGGTTGTTACCGCCTCTGCTGTTCCTGATGGTGGCTATTTTGTTGATATTGACGGAAAGGCGGGTCATGGGGGTTGAAGGGGTTGAGGAGGTTGAAGTGGTTGAAGAAGTTGAAGAGGTTGAAGTGGGGATAAAAATTAAAGGGGTTGAAATAAGTTAAATCTTCAACCCCCTCAACCCCTTAAACCTCTTCAACTGTTTCTAATATCTATAATGCTCTGCCTTAAACGGACCGCTCTTGGCAATACCAAGATAGTCAGCCTGCTCGGTAGTCAGCTCATCCAGAACCACACCAATTTTAGAAAGATGCAACATGGCAACTTTCTCGTCAAGATGCTTGGGCAATACATATACGTTCTTATCGTACTGGGCGTTGTTCGTCCAGAGTTCGATCTGTGCCAGGGTTTGATTGGTGAAGGAGTTGCTCATCACAAAGCTGGGATGACCTGTGGCGCAACCGAGGTTGACCAGGCGGCCTTCAGCCAAAAGAATGATGTCTTTTCCGTCCACGTTGTAAATGTCAACCTGTGGCTTGATGGTATCTTTTGTATCACCATAGTTGGTATTCAACCAGGCAACATCAATTTCAATGTCAAAATGTCCAATGTTACAAACAATGACCTTGTCTTTCATGGCCTTGAAATGGGCTCCAGTGATCAGGTCGCGACAGCCAGAAGCGGTAACCACGATGTCAGCCTCTTTTACAGCGTCGATCATTCTTTTCACTTCAAAGCCATCCATGGCGGCCTGAAGAGCACAAATCGGATCAATCTCGGTAACAATTACTCTGCATCCGGCTCCTAAAAGAGAAGCAGCTGAACCTTTGCCCACATCACCATAACCTCCAACAACGGCTACCTTACCCGCCATCATCACGTCAGTTGCCCTTCTGATGGCATCCACCAATGATTCTTTACAGCCGTATTTGTTGTCAAATTTTGATTTGGTAACCGAGTCATTGACGTTGATGGCGGGCATCGGCAAGGTGCCTTTTGCTACGCGCTCATACAACCTATGCACACCTGTGGTGGTTTCTTCAGAAATTCCTTTTACATGGGGGATCAGGTCAGGGAACTGGTCCAATACCATGTTGGTAAGGTCTCCGCCATCATCAAGGATCATGTTCAAGGGCTTGTCGCTGCTGCCGAAAAACAGGGTTTGTTCAATACACCAATCCGCTTCCTCGATGCTTTGTCCTTTCCAGGCAAAAACACCTATGCCTGCAGCAGCAATCGCAGCAGCAGCATGGTCTTGGGTAGAGAAGATATTGCATGAGCTCCATTTCACCTCAGCACCCAGGGCAACCAGGGTCTCAATCAAAACGGCCGTTTGAATGGTCATGTGCAGGCAGCCTGCAACCCTTGCACCTTTCAAAGGCTGGGATGCGCCGTATTCTTCACGAAGGGCCATCAAACCGGGCATTTCTGCCTCAGCAAGCCTGATTTCTTTTCTTCCCCATTCTGCGAGGGTAATATCTTTAACCTTGTACGGTAATGCAAAGTCGAGTTGTGCGGTAGACATGAATAATTTTTTAATATTAAATTGCAAATGCTTTTTTTACTTTGGACACATAATCGAGCTTCTCCCAGGTAAAGAGCTCCACCTTAACCTTTTTATCCTTTCCGTTTGGAGATGTGAAGGTTTTGGTTACCACCTCATTTTTCCTTCCCATATGGCCATAGGCAGCTGTTTCACTGTACATTGGATTCCTGAGTTTCAATCGCTGCTCGATGAAATATGGACGCATGTCAAAAAGGCCTTCGACGATTTTTCCAATTTCGCCATCGCTCAAGTCTATTTTAGCGGTACCATAGGTATTGACATTGATACTTGTAGGCTTGGCAACGCCAATGGCATAAGAAACTTGCACCAAAACCTCATCGGCCAATCCTGCAGCCACGAGATTTTTAGCAATATGACGGGTAGCATACGCAGCTGACCTATCAACCTTACTGGGATCTTTTCCGCTGAAAGCTCCCCCACCATGGGCCCCGCGGCCACCATAGGTGTCCACAATGATCTTCCTGCCAGTAAGCCCAGTATCTCCATGTGGCCCACCAATGACAAATTTTCCCGTAGGGTTGATATGGTAGGTAATAGAGCTATTGAACAATTTGGCATATTTTGGAAACTTCTTTTTTATCCTTGGTATCAGGATATTCACAACATCCGTTTTGATTTTTTCCTGCATCTGCTTCTCTGAAGCAAAATCATCATGCTGGGTTGAAACAACGATGGTATCAATCCTGACGGGTTTGTTATTGTCATCGTATTCAATGGTAACCTGACTTTTGGCATCAGGGCGCAAGTATTGAATTTGCTTGTTCTCTCTTCTTAAAACAGCCAACTCCTGGAGGATCTTGTGCGCAAGGTCCAAGGTGAGGGGCATATAATCTGCGGTTTCATTGGACGCATATCCAAACATCATGCCTTGATCTCCAGCACCCTGCTCTTCCTTCTTTTTTCGCTCCACTCCCTGATTGATATCAGAAGATTGCTCATGAATGGCAGAAAAAATACCACAACTATTGGCATCAAACATGTACTCACTCTTGGTATAGCCAATTTTGCTGATCACTCCCCTAGCAATGCTCTGAACATCCAGGTAGGACTTGGACTTAACTTCACCAGCCAATACAACCTGTCCAGTTGTTACAAGGGTTTCACAGGCTACTTTTGATTGTTTGTCAAAAGCCAGGAAATTATCAATCAAAGCGTCAGAGATTTGATCAGCCACTTTATCAGGGTGTCCTTCTGAAACACTTTCTGAAGTAAACAAATAAGGCATAAGCTTGTAATATTTTTTGGCGAAATTAATGCATAAAAGCATGAAAATTGCCAGCCATTTAAGCTCTTCTTACTTCACCAAAACCACAATCCCCTGCCTCACAATTTTATTCCCGAAAATATCAATTCCGGAGACTGTAACCAGATAAGGATCTGGAGGCAATGGACTACCCTTGTAGCTGCCATCCCATTTGTCAGACAGTGAATTGCTAATGAATACCTGCCTATT
>CALPWM020000134.1 GCA_943327275.2 Chitinophaga pinensis | reverse complement strand
TACGATCACTGCAACCAGTGCAAATGATTTTTTGAAAACATGGAGATATGAACTGTGTAAGGTCTTCATTATTAGTACAAAATTAACATAAATTCTCAGATATGCAAGTTTTCCTAAAGATTTTACCAAAACGCAATCTCTTTCAAAAGAATTGCACAAGGTCAGCAGTATAGTCACAGCTATTCATTAACTTACAACAACCCCCTAAAAATGACAGGAGAATCCAAATTGCCCGATCATGATGACATCCAAGACCTCCTGAAGGTCTACGAGCGATTGTGCGCTGGCAGGGGCAATGGTTTTCTATCTGAAGAGTCATTTGAGCGCATCATCGATCATTTTGATGACCAGAATTCACTCACCAAGGCGATGGAGGCTGCCGAAATGGGCATCCTTCAATATCCTTATTCTTGCACACTGTTGGTTAAAAAAGCCGACTTGTTGATTGCCAACAGGCAGTACAAACGCGCCCTTGTGCTCTTGGATAAGGCCGAGATATTAGATCGCAATGATATTGACATCTATATCCTGAGAACAGATGCTTATTTGGCTTTGGATATGCAGGATAAGGCTGTTGAATTACTCGAAGATGCCATTACACAATTCGAGGGTGATGAGAGGATTGACCTGCTTTTTGAATTGGCGGATGTATACGATGACTATGAGGCATTTGAAAAAATATTCGATTGTCTTAGGCTGATTCTTGAATATGATCCCAACAATGAAGAGGCGCTCTATAAGATTTGTTTTTGGACCGACTTTACTGGAAGAAGCGAAGAAAGCATTCGCTTGCACCTCAAAATCATAGAAGAGTTTCCTTATAACGATCTGGCATGGTTTAATCTGGCGGCTGCTTACCAGGGTTTGCGGTTGTTTGAGAAGTCAATCGATGCTTATCAGTATGCCATTGCCATCAATGAGAAATTTGATTTTGCTTACCGTAACATGGCCGATGCCATGATGCGGCTGCACCGTTACAAAGAGGCCATTGAAAGCCTTGAAAAAGTAATTGAGTTGGCCCGTCCTGAAGACTTGATTTACCAGGCCATCGGATTTTGTTATGAGAAAATCAAGAATTATGCCCAGGCAAGATTTTATTACCGGAAGGCATCCCATCTCAATCCTGATGATGCCAAAATATACCTGAAAGTAGCCGGAACCTACATCAAAGAGTCCAAGCATGCCCAGGCCATCAAATACCTTGATACGGCTTTGCGCATCAAGCGGCTTGATCCTGAGTTTAACCTGACCATGGGTGAATGTCTGGTTAAAGTGGGCAAGTTGCGAGAGGCTGTGCATTATTTCATGGCAGCTGTTCAGGCAAGGCCTAAAAACATCAAGTCTTGGGAAGCACTCATAGGTTCCCTTTTTATCAGTGGTCAGTTCAAGGAGGCGCAAAAGCAGGTGGAAATGGCAAGGGTCAAAACTGGGAACAAGCCCATGTTTGATTATTATGATAGTGCCATTCTATTGTCTATTGGCAAGATAAAGGCCGGACTGGACTTGCTGGAATTTTCTATTGAAGCCCAACCCCGGTTGTTAAAAAAATTTCTCAAACTTTATCCATCTTCTGTAAAATTCCCACAGGTTGTTGAACTCATCCTCAAAAACAAGAGAAGAAAGCGGATATGAGCCCATGCTGAGAATTGAGCTGCTGCAATTAACCATCTCTTTCGTATTTTTGGAAAAACTAATTTAGCACATGAATTTCAGTTTGTCGCAAATGCCTGACAGGTTTGTTAAGCCAAGAAAAGAGGGGATAACCATGGTAATGGACAAAGGGTTAACCCTCGATCAAGCCAGGCAATTCATCGAAAATGCAGTCCCCCATGTAGACATGGTTAAACTTGGATTCGGCACTGCTTATGTGACACCAAAACTGCGTGAGAAAATTGAGCTGTATCAAGGAGCCGGAATACCTGTATATTTTGGTGGCACCCTCATGGAAGCATTCCTGATAAGGAACCAGTTCAATGATTATATTTCACTGTGCAAGGATTATGGGATTTCTTACATGGAAGTCAGTGACGGATCCATTACCATCCCTCATGCAGAGAAATGTGGTTATATCGAAAAGCTGAGTGCCATTGGAATAGTGCTGAGTGAAGTGGGAAGTAAAGATGCTGCACACATTATCCCTCCGTACAAATGGATTGAACTGATGAGTGCAGAATTAAAGGCTGGTGCTACTTATGTTATTGCTGAGGCCAGAGAAGCAGGGAATGTTGGTATTTACCGGGGAAGCGGAGAAGTGAGGGAAGGTCTTGTTCAGGAGATATTGACACAAATTCCTGGAGAGAAAATCTTGTGGGAAGCCCCTCAAAAAGCACAACAACTCTATTTTATTGAACTGCTGGGTACAAATGTCAATCTCGGAAATATCGCTCCCAGTGAAATCATTGCACTCGAAGCCATGCGCATCGGTCTGAGAGGAGATACATTTGATCTGTTCCTTGATAAATAAGTTCACCATGAGGGCATTTGGACTTATCGGGTACCCACTGGGCCATTCTTTTTCAAAAAAATATTTTACAGATAAATTTAATAGGGAAGGCATCACAGGAAATGTCTATGAACTGTATCCTTTAGAACAAATTGGTCAGTTACGCGATCTGCTGGCTTCAAATCCTGATTTAGCAGGACTGAATGTAACCATTCCCTACAAAGAGCAAGTAATCGCTTATCTGGACAGCATGTCGCCAGTTGTTGAAGAAATTGGTGCCTGCAATTGCATCCACATTAAGGATGGGCATCTGTCCGGTCACAATACCGATGTGATTGGATTTTCAAGGTCGCTGCTGCCTAAATTGAAGCCCCACCATAAACAAGCTTTGATTTTAGGTACAGGGGGGTCTTCTAAAGCAGTAGCATTCACCTTGAAAGAATTGGGAATCCCTTTTTTGCAAGTCAGTAGAACACCGATCGATGGCATGATTGGATATGAAGAAATTGACCAGTCAATGCTTGAATCCCATACCCTTTTGATCAATACTACCCCAGTCGGCATGTACCCAGAAATAGAGAAGGCTCCTGCCATTCCCTATGCATTCATTGGAGCTGATCATTATCTTTTTGATTTGGTCTACAACCCAGAACGGACAAGGTTTTTACAAGAGGGCGTATTGCGTGGCGCGACGGTAGAGAATGGTTCGGAGATGCTGGTTATTCAGGCAGAGGCATCTTGGGACATTTGGAACAGTTAACCATCATTTTTTTGCTCAGCGCATTGCTGCAGGATTTTCCTGAGATCGTCAGGTATGGAACGGACTTTTCTTTCCTTGTAGTCGAAACAGACCATGCTTGTTTTGATGGTAGCAACTTCAATTTCTCCCTCATCTTTAATCAGCTTGATCAGATAAAAACAGTCAAAAGATGCCCTGGATGGGGTTCCGATGGCCAGGGAGATGCGGATGTTGTTGCCATGGAAAAGCTCATGGAAAAACTCAACATGCGCCTCAGTCAGTACCAAGCCAAATGGACCGAAATATTGTTCAGAACAGCCAATGCTCGAGAGAAAGCGCATTCTTGTTTCCTGGGCAAAAAGCAAATACCGTTCATTGCCTACATGGCCGCCATAGTTGATGTCTGACACTTGTACGGTCAGTGATGTCTGAAAGCAAAATGGAGACGGGATTGTTATTTTTCTATTCCTCATGTGGCTTATCGGGGTATTTGCTTGACCTGAACTTGTTTTTAATTGAATCTGTACTGAGAACATGTTGCGTATCCGTCAGCGCGGCCTTTATGCCAGGTCCCTGGATTGATTCAATCAGTGCATTCCTGAATGAGTTGTTGATTAGTGTGGTAGTTGCCAGTGCCAGAAAAGCGATCATTGCCGCATAGCGTAAGGCAGGTCTAAGCCAATTGATTGCCCGGGATGGACGATTGTTTTCAATAGAAGAAAGTTTTGTTGAAATCGCTTCCCAGCTTTCATTGGGTGGAACAGCTGAATGATGGTACAAGGAATCTCCATCCTGTTGGAGTGTTTTTTCAATTTCATTCCATGCACTTGGTGGCGGAGCTGCCTGGTATTCAGCGAGTGTATTCTTCCATTCCATGGGTTATGCTTTGTCTTGATTTCTATTGCCAATTTTCTCTTTTAGCCAGGCTTTTGCCCTGGCATATTGAGACTTGCTTGTTCCTTCACTTATATTCATCATTGTTGCAATTTCTTTGTGTGAATAGCCCTCTACAGCGAAAAGGTTGAACACTGTCCTGTAGCCATTCGGGAGTTCACTGATCAGCTTGATAATGTCTTCAGCCGCCAATTCATCCAAAGCGGAGATATCCTGATTGGGAATATTCTCTTCCTGGTTTTCACTGATGGCATAGAGTTGGCTTTTTCTACGGTAATGTTCTATTGCCGTATTGACAAAAATCCTCCTCATCCAACCCTCAAAAGATCCTGCAGCTTTGAATTTGCTGAGATTGACAAATACCTTTACAAATCCATCCTGTAGTATATCCTTTGCATCTTCAGCGTTGGCTGCATACCGCAGGCAAATTCCATACATTTTCGGCGCGTATTTGTCATACAGTTTTTTTTGCATGGAGGGGTTGCCGAGTAAACAGCCTTCTATTAAGTCGTTATCGTTGGGCAAATGGTTGCTTGGCATATCATTTAGTTTTCTGTGGATCCCAGGAATGCAGTCATTTTCGCTATGGCCTTTTTACGGTGGCTGATGGCAGATTTTACTTCAACACCCAGCGCTGCAAAGGTTTGATCATATTGGGCAGGCATGAAAACCGGGTCATACCCAAAGCCAGCTGTACCGGAGGCACTTTCTGTGATAGTGCCCTCACAATCCCCTTCGAAAATGTATTCCTGTCCATTCAATACAAGTGAAATTACTGTTCTGAAACGGGCCGCCCTGTTGGAAATTCCTTTCATTTCTGCGAGCAGTTTCTGCAGGTTGTCATTTGTATTGGCATGCTCACCGGCGTAGCGTGCAGATCTTACACCTGGCGCACCATTCAATGCATCTACTTCCAATCCTGTGTCTTCGGAAAAACAATCCAAACCAGTAAGTCGATGAATTACCATCGACTTTTCCCTTGCATTTTCTTGGAGGGTTTCATGGGGCTCGGGAATATCAATCTCTATCCCCGCTTCTTTTAAGGTGATGATATCGAACTGCGATCCCAGTACCGCCCTTATCTCTTCGGCTTTGTGTTTGTTGTTGGAAGCAAATATGATTTTTCTCATGAGGGGAAAAGTTGTTTGAGGCATTGCCAGAGTTGCATTTTCAATGCCTTGTCGGCTTCAATCACATCTAATTTAGGCGCAGCAAGGTAGCGTACCTGCTGGAAGGATTGAACCTGAAAATGAGGAAAATTAATAGGAAGGCCAATGGCAGAAGGGTCAATACCAAAAAGAATCAATTGCTTTTGTTTGAACTGGCTGAAAGTAGCTTTGTAGTCAGGCAACCCATTTTGGTGATTGGTAATGATGGCATAATCCGCTTGTTCCAGCTTGCATGCTTTCATGATATTGTTCAGAAAGTCCAGTTGTTGGCATCTGGTGCAGCACTTCCACCCAATATTTTATTTAAATTGCACCACGACGAGCTGCTGAATCAAGATGCGACCATAAACGAATATTCTAATCTGCTGCAAATGTTGACAAATCGTGTAGACAAGATTGAGCGAGGAGGAGGAGTGTCTGCCCCGTCATCTTCCACTAATTCGGTATCTCAAGAGAATGCATCGACCGATATGAATAGTTTAGCAGGCAATACCGACTTTATTGCAAAGGTATTGGATAATATACTTACAAATACAAATTTGTCAGATATTATTAACCAGATAGAACCATTGCAAAAAGAGAACGAGTCATTGAGAGCACTTATACATTCCCAACAGGCAACATTGAATGAATTATCTACATTGGTGATGAAACTTATCAATGGAAGTTTGCCATTGCAGAACCAGCACCAGGAACAACACCAGGAACAACACCAGGAACAACATGAGCCAGAACTTAACACAATTAATTTAAACACTTTAAATGCAAAGTATGAAGACACCCACCAGGACGAGTTTTGCAACTATGTGAATGGTGTCGGAGGAGAAATGGGAGAAAGAATATATCAACAAAATCAAGATGAAGTAATTCAAGGACAAGACGACGGACAAGAC
>CALPWM020000133.1 GCA_943327275.2 Chitinophaga pinensis | reverse complement strand
GTATGGGTTGGTAAACTCATTTGAAGTAGTGGCATAAGATGCCCTGAACTTACCATAAGAAAGGTAAGATGGTTTGTACAACTCAGAGAAAATAAAGCTTGCAGTTACTGAAGGTACAAATGCAGTGTTGTTGCCTGCAGGAAGCGTAGAGTATGCATCATACCTACCAGTAGTTCCTACTGTAAGTAAGTTGCGGTATGTGAAATCAGCTGTATAGTAGGCAGAGTTTACCTGAGTTTCAGAGAAACCATAGCTCCTGCCAATATTGATGACGTTGTTGAAACTGTAGAGGTAAGGAAGAACAAATGGACTTCCAGATACACCTACTGATTCGAACCTGTTTTTGCGAAGATTGGCACCCACAGCAGCATCAAAACTAATATCGCTGTTGATGTCTTTTGAAGCTCCAACCAAAGCGTCAACGTTCAACTCAGCCCTGTCAGACTGACCTTGATTGTTCAAACCACCTCTTCTTCCTTGGGTATAAGCAGTACCCCATGGTGTAACACTCTTGGCACGATCAAACTGCTGATCCAATCCAAGACGAACCTGGGCATAGAGCCATTTTTCAAAACTGTATTTCAAAGTGGTAGCTGTAGTAAAGCGCTTTCTACCAACATTATTCACAAGCTGGTTGACAACAAACCATGGATTACTGACATACTCGTCATCACTGAATTGAATTTCATCTCCTGTAATCGGATCATACCCTGGGAAAAGGGTCTTTTGGTCGATGTTTGTTGCAAGAAATAGGCCATTGTTGGCATTCAAAGGTCCATCACTTAGGTAGGGAACATTTCCTGCCATCTGATCAAGATATGAGGCAAACAAAGTAACATTGAGCTTTGACGTAATGTCTTGAACAATATTCAGGTTAACAGTATTCCTCTTCAAATCACTGTTTCGCATGATTGAATTGCTGTTCAGGTTTGAGAAAGAAAGCCTGAATGATCCATTGGCACCGCCCTTGGAAAGAGAGACTGTGTTTGTCAATGAAGGACCTGAACGGTAAAAATTCTTGACATTATCTTTAACAGCACTGTAAGGGTAAGACTTTCCATCAAACTGAATGGTAGAAGAACCATCCAATTTGGCACCCCAGCTGAACCTTCCGGTTTGCCTGGCAAGGGCTGCAGTTGCTGGCTTTTGACCACCTACACCTTGACCATAAACATATTGAAAATCAGTAAAGTCAATGGCATGCTCTTCCATGTAGTTCATGTTGTAATCTACAGAGAAGTCATTTTTCTTGCCGGTCTTTGTAGTAATCAAGATTACACCATTGGAAGCCCTCGCGCCATACAATGCAGATGCTGACTGTCCTTTCAGTACAGTCATGGATTCTACATCGTCAGGGTTGATGTTACCAATACCATCACCAGCATCACCACCGCCCCACTCACCTGCGCTTCCGCGTTGGGTGTTGTCCATTGGGATACCGTTGATAACAAAGAGAGGAGCTCCTGAACCATTCATACTTGGATTTCCCCTCAGGAGGATTTTTACCGTACCCTGGGGTCCTGAATTGGTACCTGCAACTTTCAAACCTGCAACGCGACCTGTGAGTGAGTTACCAATATTGGTTTCCCTGGCAACACTCAATGCTTCATTGTTGACCGTGGTAACAGCATATCCAAGCTTTCTGGATTGCTTTGAAATACCAAGTGCGGTAACAACTACATCTTGCAACTGGGTTGCATCAGCTGTGAGCGAAACAGCAACGTTTGCTTGTGATGCATTAACCGCAACCTCAGTAGCATTGAAGCCTACAGAGGAAATCTGCAGAACGATGTTGCCTGCGGGTACTTGAAGACTGAAAACGCCATCAGCATTGGTGGTGGTAACATTGTTGGCCCCTTTCACCTTTACTGTAGCAGAAACTACACCCAAATTATCGGGCCCGGTTACCTTACCGGTCAGCTGACGTGTTTGGGCAAAAGTCATAAGACTGAAGCCAACAAGACAGCACATGGTCAGTAGCAATTGTCTCATACTGTTCTTTTTTGGTTTAAAAAAAAATTTTAGGTTAACGAATGATTAATTAACGAAGTTCAAAGATAGTAGATTTTAGATTTTATCCAACTTATATGCTTGATATAGGTGAAAATCTAAAAAATTATCAAGAAAATCAGTCAAGGCACATCTAAGGCAAAAAAAACTTCATTTTCGATGCATGGCTCGAAAAATAAAACATAAACCATCAAACATTTAAGCCAAAAAGATACTTTTTGATTCAAACCTGGCCATCCAAGCGGCAAAAATTGAAAATTACTCCTTTAAAACCCCAAAATCGATTAGTAAGCCATGGCAAACAAAACCCTTTGCTTGCTGGGCTTTCCTGAAAACACGCAGACGCCTTCTTCGGGTTGGTTGTTCAGTGGAATACAACGGATGGTTGCTTTAGACTCCTCCTTGATCTTATCTTCAGTTTCAGGGGTTCCATCCCAATGGGCAGCAATGAATCCACCCTTTTCATTGAGGACTTGTTTGAATTCCTCCCAACTGTTTACTTCGGTAATATGGGAATCCCGGTAAGCCAATGCCCTATTGTAAAGGTTTTGCTGGATGTCGGTCATCAGGAACTTGACATGTTCAATCAGGTCTGCAGCGGGGACAGACTGCTTTTCCTTGGTATCCCTTCTTGCCACTTCAACTACCCCATTTTCAATGTCTTTCTGACCAATCGCGATGCGTACGGGTACCCCTTTGAGTTCATACTCAGCAAACTTCCATCCTGGTCTAGTGTTCTCTGAATCGTCATATTTCACTGATATTCCATTGGCTTTCAAGCCTGCAACAATGGCATTTACTTTTTCATCAACCAAGGCCTTCTGTTCCGGGCCTTTGTAGATGGGAACAATCACCACCTGCAGAGGGGCAATTCTGGGTGGGATGACCAATCCCTGGTCATCGCTATGCGCCATCACCAAGGCACCGATCAGCCTGGTTGAAACGCCCCAAGAAGTTGCCCAAACAAATTCCTGTTTATTTTCCTTGGTCAGGTATTTTACATCAAAGGCTTTGGCAAAGTTTTGTCCGAGAAAATGGGAGGTGCCGGCCTGCAAGGCCTTTCCATCCTGCATCAGGGCTTCAATACAATAGGTTTCCAAGGCACCTGCAAAACGCTCATTCGGTGTTTTAATGCCCTTGATGACAGGCAGCGCCATGTAGTTTTCTACAAAATCTCCATAAACATGCAGCATTTTTTCAGCTTCTTCAATTGCCTCTTCAGCCGTGGCGTGTGCGGTATGACCTTCCTGCCAAAGGAATTCCGCAGTCCTCAAGAAAAGCCTTGTCCTCATCTCCCACCTGACCACATTGGCCCACTGGTTGATCAACAGGGGCAAATCCCGGTAAGATTGGATCCAATCTTTATAAGCATTCCAGATGATGGCTTCACTGGTGGGGCGAACGATGAGTTCCTCTTCCAACTTTGCATCAGGATCAACCATCAGCTTTCCCTTGTTGTTGGGATCGGTTTTCAACCTGTAATGGGTAACTACAGCACATTCCTTTGCAAAGCCCTCGGCATGTCCCTCTTCCTTCTCCAGGAAGGATTTGGGAACGAAGAGTGGAAAATAGGCATTGACATGGCCCGTATCCTTGAACATCTTGTCCAATACATCCCTCATGTTTTCCCATAGGGTATAGCCGTAGGGCTTTATCACCATACAACCCCTCACAGCAGAATAGTCTGCCAGCCCGCCCTTCAAAATCAGTTCATTGTACCATTGTGCGTAATCGGTAGCCCTTGATGTCAGTTCGTTTGCCATATTATGAATGCTTTAACAGTTTTTGTTCAATTGACTGCAACTTTAACACTTGCCGTTCGTCTAAATAATGGAACAGGATTGCGCAAATGTAGTAACTTCGGATTAATCTTTAAATCGCATCGTATGAACAGGATCATTCTTGCCATTTCGCTTGCTTCCATCATGATGGGGTGCAGCACAGCCTTCAGGACAGGACAGACCATTGATGACGTGTATTTTTCTCCAGCCAGGCCAGGCGCCGAATATGTCAATCTGGAAGAAGAAGATGAATACAGGGCTTCAGAAGTTCCCATGACTGATCGGTATATGCGAATGAAGGCCTTCGGAGGTTCCAGATGGAATTCATTTGATGATGATTATGCCTATTGGAACAATCCACACTGGAACAACAGCAACTACTTTAACCTGCACCCAACTTTTGGCTACTCAGGCATGAACAGTTTGTTTTGGGGGAGGCCCATGCCTTTTGGAATGTCTCCCTACCTGAATCCGTTCTCCCCCAATTACTATGGACAACCTGTTATTGTTTTAAATTCCTCCAAATCAATTGCTCCAAATTCAACAGGGCCAAGAACTTATTCATTGAGCAATTATACACCCATGAGAACCAGCGCTGCTGACCCTAAACTGGGAGGCGGATTTTTTCGCTCAGGAGGACAATCTTCTAATTCTGGTAGCAACATCCCACGAGGAGGATACAACCCCCGCACCAGTGGAGAGTCTTATAGCAGCCCCTCAAGGACTTTCTCCAATAGTTCAAACTCAGGCAGTTCAAGCTCAAGTTCAAGCTCAAACAGCTCCGGGTCAAGCAGCAGTTCTTCCAGCAGTGGATCTGCACCTGTAAGATCATTCCCGAGAGGAGGAAACTAATTCAGTTGTTCAGTTTGGGTTGGATGATGAGGTCTTCAGGCCCATGCACAATACCCAATGGCTGAACTCCTGCAACCTAAATCATTTCGCATGAAGCAACTCCCCATTCTATTCAGCATTTTGTTTGGCCTACAGCTGCAAGCGCAGGAACCCGTTGATGCCCTCCGTTATTCATTGATGGGACACGGCGGAACAGCCAGGGCCAGGGCCATTGGTGGAGCAATGACTTCTTTGGGCGGAGATATTTCTGCGGCATTCATCAACCCTGCAGGGCTAGGCCTTTACAAAAGTGGAGAGTTTACATTTACACCCTCGCTGGCATTCAACAATACCAGGATCAACTACCTCAATACCGATACAAAGGCCAATAAAATCACCCCTGATTTCAGCAACATAGGACTGGTATTGCCCAGGCCAGGATCATGGAACGGCAAATGGAGAAATTTCACCTATGGTATCGGGATGAACAAAACCGTAAACTTTGGCAACAGCACAAAGTTGCAAGGAACCAATACAGAAAGCTCCTACTCAGAGAAATACCTGGAAGAACTGATCAACAACAATGTTACAGATCCCAACCAGGCTGCATCAAAATTTCCATACGGATCAAGCCTTGCCTTCAATACCTATCTCATCGACACCCTTGCAGGGCCAGGCAATAGCATCAAGGGTTACAGGAGCCTTGCCACTCCCCAAACCGGCGTGAACCAACAACAGGATATCACCACCAAGGGAAGCATCAATGACATCTATTTCTCTGCAAGTGGTAACTATCTTGATAAACTATTTGTCGGTGGTGGCATTACGTTCAGCAAGCTCAAGTACGAAAGAACCTCTATTTACAGGGAGTCTGATGCCACGTCCAACAAAAAAAACAATTTCAATTATTTTGAAACCGAAGACTATCTCATCAGCGAAGGTGTAGGGGTTGGTTTAAAATTGGGGGTGATTGTGAAGCCTATAGAAAGGCTCAGGATCGGATTGGCCTTCCACTCTCCTGTGTTGTACAACATGGATGACAGATACAGCAGCAAAATCACGACAGACCTCGAAGGCTATCAGGGGAACGGTATACTCAAACAGAGTTCTCTGGATTTCAACGATGGGGAACTGGGGCAGTTTCAATACAATTTCACCAACCCGATGCGCTTGATGGCAGGTATTTCCTATGTATTGAATGAGGTTGCCGACGTCAACATGCAAAAAGGTTTCATCAGTGCAGACATCGAATACCTGGACTATACCAATGCGAAGTTCACTGGGGCCAATACAAGTGATGACGGTTACCTGAACCAGGTGAATGATGCCATCAAGGAACAATTCAGGTCTGCTTTGAACATGCGGTTGGGCGGTGAGCTCAAGTTCAAGACCATCATGACCAGGCTTGGCTTCAACTACATGGGCAATGCTTATGCGAATACTTTGTTGAAAGCCAGACAGATGAACATCAGTGGAGGATTGGGATACCGTAACATGGGATTTTTCGTGGACCTCACCTATGTACAACAACT
>CALPWM020000132.1 GCA_943327275.2 Chitinophaga pinensis | reverse complement strand
CCAAAAATTATCATCAATACGCCAACAGACGATAAGCGTTCTTGTGGTATCGCCAACGTAGGCATCAATGGAATGACACCAGCAGACCTCGCAAAACGACTGATGGAAGAGCACAAAATATTTACTGTTGCAATTGACACTGCCAATGTGCATGGTTGCCGCATCACACCAAATGTGTATACAACACTGGAAGAACTGGATGCATTTGTTGCGGCACTGAAAAAGCTTGCGGCCTAAAATGGGTAGTTTCAGCGCAATCGTCAATGACCTGAAAGCCCTTGCAACAGCAGAGAAAGCTGCATTCCTGCCCCTTTTTTTCAAGACAGGAAAGGGACAGTATGGAGAAGGGGATTTATTTCATGGCATCACCGTTCCCGACCAAAGAACTGTGGTAAAAAAACACCATTCAACCACCAGCAAGGAAACCATCATTGCACTGCTCGATTCCCCTTACCACGAAGAGCGTCTGACAGGCATTCTCATCATGTGTGAGAAATTCCGTGAGGCCAAAAAAACAGGCAAGGAAAAGGAATGGGTAGACCTTTACCTCTCGAAGGCAGACCGAATCAACAACTGGGACCTGGTGGATTCAAGTGCACACATCATTCTGGGACAATGGCTGGAAAACAAGGATAGGAAAATATTGTACACACTTGCCGCCGACCCATTGTTGTGGAGAAACCGCATTGCCGTAGTGGCCACCTGGCATTTTATCAGAAAAAACAATGACCTGAGAGATATCCTGGAGCTCAGTAAAATCATGCTTACCCACAAACACGACCTGATGCACAAAGCAACGGGCTGGATGTTAAGGGAGGGATGGAAAAAAGACCCATTGGCCATTGAGGAATTCCTCGATGAATTTGCTACACGCATGCCCAGGACCATGCTACGGTATGCCATCGAGAAGATGGAGGAAAAAAAGAGAAAGGGTTACTTGAACAAGTCAGCAACCCTTTCAGCACCCCACAGAATGCAAGATCATCATTGACGCCACGGACGGAGTCGAACCGCCATAGAAGGTTTTGTGGACCTCTGCCTAACCCCTCGGCCACGTGACATTGTGTTTAGTCCACCAAATTTATAGACTTATATTGAATGCACAAAATATTTTTTGAATTGGGGCAAAAAAACGGAGGAATATCCGCCCTGCTCGTAACTACTTAGTTGATTTCGCGAATGACATACCAGGTATAGCCACCGGCGGGTATGCTTACATCCAATTTCAGGTTGTCTTTAGCATCCATCAACATTTGCCGATGGGTCTTGTCTTTTTCAAAAACAAATGCCTTTGACTTGAGGCCGGTATAATACAGTGGGATGGAAAGCCGGCGATTGATGGTTTCTCCAGTTGGATTGAAAAGCAAAACAAATGCCCGGTCTTTGAAACTAGGGCTCACATGCATAAAGCCATCCCAGTCCCGACCGTCTGCCCTTCTCAGGTGCACAATCGGCGCATTCAGTATGTCGCGGAACTTTTTGTACCAGGATACCGTGTTGGAAACTAGCGCCTTGGTTGTTGTGGTGTCGTATAGCCTTGGGCCCCTGTAACAGGCCTGCACACCTGCGCCATAGTACTGCACCATCAACATTTCATAGTCTTTCAGGTGATCCTTCAATGGCTCAAGCACGGCCTCGGGTCCACCACCCTGGTACCTGGTCAGCGGCACAAAACCCCAGCTCATGGAAGGCAGTTTTTCAAATGTGCCATCGTGGATATTCTGTCTGTTGAGGATTTTTTGCTGATCGCGTGAAAGGGAAAAATTGACTTCGCGATAACCAATCCCAATCTTGTGGGTACCATCCAGAAAATACCAATCAGGGGCATTGACGTATACTCCATGCTCATTGCACCAGCGGTACAATTCCTTTTGCAACTCCATTTGCCTCCACTGCGAATCATCCAGCCCTTTGTGGCCGGGATGTACGGTTGATGCACACACATCTCCAGGGTATGGGCCATCGTTTTCAAACAAATCAAAACCAGTTTTGGTGATGAAGTATTTCAGGTTGCTGATATAGGCCAAACCCCACTTGCTTCCCATGCAGGGTGCGTTCCCAAAGAATGCGCCACCAGGCTTGCCTGTTTGGGGATCGATCACATCTGTTTCGTCATTGATCCTCCTGCTGCTGAACAAGGAATAACTCCCCACCAAAATACCTTTGCTGTGGGCATAATCCGTCAGTTTCTTCCAGCGGGCAACGTTCGCAGCACTGGTATCTTCCATGTTGCAATGGCTGCCAAAGCTGAGGATCAGGGCCTCGTAACCTGTTGCAGCACACTGGTCCACTGCTGTAATCACCTGCTCGTCATTGCGGCTGACCAAATGCATGAAAATGGGATTCTGGGTGGTCCAGGGCGCAACGGTAGCATACATGCGCTGGATCATCATCCCCCTTCTTTCCCGATCATAGCTGTCCATCAACAACTCATGTGTTCTGGGCGATTTAATGGATTCACCAGGAGCAAGTGCAACGGCTTTTACCTTTTCAGGATATACTTCCAACACGCAGGGTGTTTGATAATTGTAGTTGACCTGTGAGGTATAGGATGAATCAGTTACCCAATGAGTAGTCTGGTCGCTGATATCATAGCGCATGGCGTTGTTGAAGGCATAATTGGTTTCAACATAGATGCCATGTTGTTTTTTCATTTGTTCGGGGGATCCCACCACCGCACTCTCTTCTTCAACAAGCCCAAGCGACTCATTGACAATCCTGTTCACCACGATGTTGTTACTGCTCTTGTTGATGAGCTCCACCCACTTGACAACAAGGGGAATCCCATCATACAGCTCATAATGAACGACAACGGAAAGGTCTTTGAGTGAAGGGACTGCAGACCTGAAGCTGATAGCCAATGACTTTCCTGTTGCCTGTTTGTTGACAGATGCCCAGGTTGTTTTTTTCCAGTTGATGTATGGTTTGATGTCGGTGACCGTATATCCAACAAACTTAAAATCATCTGCCCCTGCCTTGAAACCCTTCATCCATTCTTGTTGCAGGTATGCTTTTTCCTGTTGACCAACCACTCCACCCACATTGTATTCCTTACCATCAATGATGAGCTTGGCCTCCGGCCTGATGGCGCGAAGCAATTGCTGTGCGGTAGCCATGTTCTGAAAATCATAACAAGCGAAATTGGGAGCAACCTTAAAACTCCTGCGCACAAGACCATTGTATAAAACGAGATCACCTTCCTTCTCCCTTTGGTAAACATTGGCTTTTGTATTGATGGGTTTCACCAACCAATCTTCAGGAACAGCCTGGTCAAAACGGTTGTCCCATTTCAACGTTTGTGCATGAGCAAACTGAAAAACCAACAAAGAGCATATAAAGAAAAACAGGTATCTCATCATACCTTAAATCTAAAGTATTTTTTTTATTGCTGCAGACAGAAACTTGTCTGGATGGACCATGGCCTCTTCTTTTGAACCCGCCAGTGCAGTGAATGTAACAAGCCTGTCTACCCCCAATGCATTGAGGTCTTTGATGGGCATAGAGCTGTCTCCACAGATGGCATATAGTTTAGTACCATGGGCTCTTGCATGACCAATTAGTTTGCCCAACACTTTTCCTTGAAAGGACTGCTCGTCGAGCCTTCCTTCGCCGGTAATGAGGATATCGGCTGCTGCAATTTTATGGTCCAATCCTATGGCAGCAATCAGGTGATCAACCCCCGGCACCAGCCTGGCACCAAGAAATACATCACATCCTCCGCCCATTCCTCCTGCTGCGCCTGAACCGGGAGCCACTTCAACGGACCTCCCAAAAAATTTCATGAAAACTGTGTCAAGGTTTTTCAATCCCTCATCCAATTCATCGACCTGTGCTGCTGTTGCGCCTTTTTGGGGAGCATAAACATGGGCTGCACCATCAAGTCCAAAAAATGGATTGCTGACATCATAGGCCACTGTAAAATGAATGTCTTCGAGCAAATCTGTTTCTGGCATGACAATTTCAGTGATGGAAGAAAGATTCTCTCCACAGGGTTCCAGCGGATCCCCATTCTTGTCGAGGAACATATAGCCAAGGGCATCCGCCATGCCGATGCCGCCGTCATTGGTGGCACTTCCGCCAATGCCCAAAAAGATTTCTTTGGCACCTCTTTTGATGGCATCCAGGATCATCAACCCTGTTCCATAAGTTGAAGCCTTCATCGGATCCAACTCATGAGGAGCAAGCAAGGCAAAACCACTTGCAGCCGCCATTTCAATATAGGCCGTTGATGTTTCCTTTGAAATTTGATAAGTGGCTTTGATCTGCCTTCCCAAGGGATCAACGGTCAGGACCTGTGCATCACTGGTATTGAAATAATGCTTTACGATAGCAGAATAGCCATCGCCACCATCCGCTAGGGGAAAGGATTCCACCTCAGCATCGGGGTGTATAGCCGCAATCTCTTGCTGTATGAGTTTACACAGTGTGATGGAGTCGATGCTTCCTTTGAACTTATCTGGCGCGATGAGGATTTTCATTTGAAATCGTTTAAAAAAAAGGGTTTAGGGATGTAAACCCTAAACCCTCATGTATACATCTGTCAATCATTACATTTTTGGATACACAGCATTCACACCCAATTCCTCTTCAATGCGTAGTAGCTGATTGTATTTTGCCATGCGGTCTGTGCGTGATGCAGAACCGGTTTTGATTTGTCCGCAATTCAGTGCCACAGCCAGATCCGCAATGGTGGTATCTTCTGTTTCACCAGAGCGATGGCTCATGATGGAAGTGTATCCATTGGTTTGTGCAAGTCTTACAGCATTGATGGTTTCAGTAACGGTTCCGATCTGATTCACCTTTACAAGGATGCTGTTGGCGATTCCTCTGTCGATGCCTTCTTGCAAGCGAACGACATTGGTTACGAAAAGATCATCACCCACCAGCTGGCACCTGTCGCCCACTGATTCGGTCAATTTTTTCCAACCATCCCAATCGTCTTCGGCCATGCCATCTTCGATAGAGATGATGGGATATTTGTCTACCCACTCCGTCCAGTAAGCAACCATCTCATCGCTGCTGATGACTTTTCCTGAGCTCTTGTAAAACTTGTAGGTATTGTCGGCTTCGTTGTACATTTCGCTGGTGGCGGCATCCATGGCAATGAAGATCTGCTCACCTGGCTTGTACCCTGCGGCTTCAATCGCTTGCAATACAGTCTCAATCGCCTCTTCGTTGCTTTGGATATCTGGCGCAAATCCACCTTCATCACCAACATTGGTGCTGTATCCTTTCTTCTTCAATACTGTTTTCAACTGGTGAAAAATCTCAACACCCCAACGAAGTCCTTCGCTGAATGTTGCCGCACCGGTTGGAACGATCATGAATTCCTGGAAATCAATTTTGTTGTCGGCATGTGCACCGCCGTTGAGGATGTTCATCAACGGAACAGGAAGGGTGATGGCATTTACACCACCAAGGTACCTGTAGAGGTTGAGGTTGCTGGCCTGTGCACCTGCCTTGGCAACTGCCATAGACACTGCAAGGGTAGCATTGGCACCCAGTTTGGCTTTGTTGGTGGTGCCATCCAGTTCAATCAGCATCCTGTCAACCAGGGCTTGATCAGTAACAGGAACACCCAACAACTTGGGAGCAATGATATTGTTCACGTTGTCGATTGCCTTCAACACGCCTTTTCCTACATAAACAGCTTTGTCGCCATCACGGAGCTCAACGGCTTCGTGTTTACCGGTGGAAGCGCCTGATGGAACCGCTGCACGGCCAATGAAACCGCTTTCGGTGATCACATCAACTTCTACAGTAGGGTTACCGCGGCTGTCTAAGATTTGTCTGGCGTGAATGCTGGCAATTAAACTCATGATAATTTATTTTAAGGGTTGTTCTACTTGAATTGGGAAACGATCAAATGGCTACTCCGGTAAGGTCCCTGAAAATATCTTCCAGGCGCCGGGCTTGCGTGTGCAAAGAAACGATATTCAAATTATGTTGCAAAGCGAAAGCCATAAGTTCTTTGCTCAATGCGTCGGGATCAGTGGTTTCAAGCTCCCATTCCATCGAGCCAATGTTCAACACACTCCTGACACCTGCAATAGCAGAAAGGGCCTCTTTGGAGACTTCTTCCCTGAACCCAATCCGGATGCTTGAAGATGATTGTTGTTTTTTAAGGTTTCCAATGCTGTCGTCTGCTACTATTTTGCCTTTGTTGACCACAATG
>CALPWM020000131.1 GCA_943327275.2 Chitinophaga pinensis | reverse complement strand
TTGGCTTCCCTTCCGATGGTCAGGGTTTCATTGATGGCCTCATCCACCTTCGTTCCTTCATAGCGCATGTGTGTGGCATAGACCCCGCCTTTTGAGGCAGCCACCTTGGCCAGGTCTACTATTTCCTGGGTAGGAGAATACATGCCGGGGAGATAGATGAGTCCGGTAGAGAGTCCAACAGCCCCATCCTGCATGGCTTTGAGCATGAGGGCTTCCATTTTTTTCATTTCTTCAGGCGTTGCCTTGCGGTTGTCCAGGCCCATGCCCAGCCTTCTGATGGTATTGTGCCCCGCCAGGGTGGCTACATTAATCGAAGTGGTTGTGCTGTCAATCTTTTTCAAGAAAACAGCAATATCATCGGCGGCGCCTCCGCAGTTTCCGGTAACGACGGATGTAACGCCATCATAGATATAATTATCGGCAGTTGGCCTTTCAAACACGCCGCCTTCAATGTGTGCGTGAACATCAATAAAACCAGGAGAAACAATCATGTTCTTTGCATCAATCGTTTTTGTGTTGGGATATTGGGCAACCAACCCCTTTTTAACCGCAACAATCCGGTTCCCTTTTACGCCAACATCAGCCCTGTACCAGCTGTTACCTGTTCCATCAACAATGCGGCCATTGGTGATGATGAGGTCAGGAGATTGTTGAGCAAAAAGCATGCAAGGGAGGAGGAGAACAATGATGATGAATTGTTTCATGATCTTCGGTTTTAATGACCGAAAAGTTAACCATTTTTTGGAATGCATGCATATCAGTTTCATTTTGACAAAGAATGCCTAATTTTCCATAAGGAACTGTGTATATGCCGATTAGAATTTTTATTACAGGAGGAACTTTTGACAAGGAGTACAATGAGCTCAACGGAGAGCTTTTTTTCAAGGATACCCATTTGCATGAAATGCTCAGGCTTGGTCGCTCCAAGCTTGAACTTGACATCACCACCTTGATGATGATAGACAGCCTGGACATGACTGATGCAGACCGGGAGAGAATTTCTCATGAATGCACGCATGCAACTGAGAAACGCATCCTCATTACCCATGGAACCGACACCATGGCCATTACCGCATCAGTGCTGGCAGAAAAAGTGAAGGATAAAACCATTGTCATTACCGGTGCCATGGTTCCCTACAAGTTCGGCAGCTCTGATGGAATGTTCAATCTTGGCAGCGCCCTGGCCTTTGTGCAAACACTTCCTCATGGTGTTTATATTGCCATGAATGGTAAAATTTTTGAAGGGAAAAATGTAAGAAAAAATAAATCAACCGGAGAATTCGAAACCATTAACCCATAATCATACACGCCATGAAAAAGATTTTATTATCCCTTGCTTTTGCATCATTATGTTTCTTCACAACACAGGCCCAGAAAAAAAAGAAAGAACCCGTAGCATCTGTAGTTGCTGAGTTGGTCAAAGCAATGGAAACAGGTGATCGAACTACTTTGGAAAAACTTGCATCCGATCACCTCAGCTATGGCCATTCTGGCGGACATGTTGAAAACAAAGCTGAATTTGTTGAAGCCATTGCCAGCGGAACATCTGACTTTTTAACCATTGACATCAGCAAACAAAGCATTGATGTAACGGGCAAAAATGCCATTGTAAGACACCAGCTTGATGCCAAAACAATGGACAAGGGCAAACCAGGAGAAGCCCACCTCAATGTACTCTATGTTTTCAGGAAAGAAAATGGCGAGTGGAAAATGCTGGCCAGGCAAGCTGCGAAGATTTTGAAATAAGGTAAACTGTCTGTCCGGGTTTCCAGGACAATTTAAATCACTTATTGCGCACTGATCTTCAGAATGCGACCGGGACCCTCCAGGGATACATAAACCGAACCATCTGGAGCCTGTGCCACATGGCGCACCCTTCCCTTTATGCCATCAATTGTTCCGGCAGCACTGATGGTTGAGCCATTCACAGTCAACCGATGAAGTTGTTGGGAAGCAAGTCCACCAGCCAAAAGACTTCCCTTCCACCCTTTGAAAGAATTGTGCGTGATGAAGGTCATTCCTGCTACACCGATAGATGGTGTCCAGGAAAATGAAGGCTCCGCGATACCGGTTGCTGTATGTCCCTGTGAAATGACTGAATTATCATAATTCGTTCCCAAAGAATAAACAGGCCAGCCATAATTGGCCCCGGAGTTGATGATATTGATCTCATCCCCGCCCTTGGGTCCATGTTCGGATTCCCAGATAGCACCGGTGGTAGGATGGATAACCATTCCCTGAGGGTTACGGATGCCATATGCAAAAATTGTACTGCCAGTAGTTTGTCCGGGCAACACAGGGTTGTCGGTAGGAATACCTCCTGAAGCAGTGATGCGGTGGATCTTTCCCCAAGGGGAAGCCGTATTGGAGGAATTCCGGTTGCTGGCCGCTGGCCCTCCATAACTCCCTGTTCCGCCTTCTCCAACAGATATATACAGCATACGTTTGGCATCAAACGCTAAACGCGATCCGTAATGACCATTCCAGGTATTGCCACCACCTGTCTGAAAAACAGTTTCTATGTTTTGAACTGCATTGCCTGCAATTTTGAACCGAATGACGCGAAGCTCTCCACTGCCATTGGTTGCATTGGCTGCATGACTGGCATAGACCCAACCATTGCTGGCATAATCAGGATGCACCCGAACATCCATCAATCCGCCCTGACCACTGCTTCGCACAGCTGGAAAACCGGTTAATTCAGTTACAGCACCACCGGTCTGACGATAGATCTTACCTCGCTTTTCAGTGAAGAGCATATCCCCATTGGGAAGGAAATCAAATCCCCAGATGATCTCATAACCGGTGAGCACTGTGCTGATCGTGATCTGAGGTGGCGTAGTATCATCAACAGGTTTTGAGGGCGTACGTTTGGCGCAAGCTGAAATGGCAACAATCAGTAAACTGCATATCGTAAGTCTTTTCAGGATGGTAAACATGAACTGCAATTGATTGTGAATGATACATTAAAATTAAATTTTCCAAATCAACTGAGCAAATGATACTTGTTTTAACTTACTAAAATGAAAATCACTTGGTGAAATTTAGAAATGCTCAAAAACCTACACATTGACGATTGCTAAAAAATTGTTACCGCCAGGGTATATTGGGTGGTAAAACACAAACTAAGTCTCCGGGAATGGGTCTTTATAATTTTTAGCATCTGATAAAGTATAAAATTCACTGTCCTTGATAAGGCATGTTTCAAGCTGAAGTGTTATTGCAATTCTATCTATTTCCTGGCCAATAAATACAAGTTCATTCATTCGGTCACCCCACTTCTTGGACCATTTTGATTCTATTGTTGCTTTATTGTCAACAAAAGAAGCATACCTGATTCTTTCATTATAAGGCATACTATCCCACCAAACTCCAGCCCTTTCTATTCTTAAAGAACCTCCTGCTTGCGAAAAGTTTATTGCATCATCCGGTCGTGAAGCAAGCCAAAAAAGGCCTTTTGCCCTAATCAGATTACTGGGGTATTCAACATTGAGATATTGCCAAAACCTTTCAGGATGGAAAGGCTTTTGATTTCTAAAAACAAAAGAGCTGATCCCATATTCTTCGGTTTCAGGTGTATGAACGCCTTTCTCTAATTCCTTTTGCCAACCTGCACTATTCTGTGCTTCTTCAAAATCAAACAAACCTGTATTTAAAATTGACGTAGATTCAATTCTCCCAAATTCAGCATTGATTATTCTTGCCCCAGGATTAAGTTTATGCAAAACAGAATTTAGCATGTTTAGTTGATCGGCATTCACCAAATCTGTTTTGTTCAATATTATCACATTTGCAAATTCAACTTGATCTGTAAGAAGATTGACTATTGTTCGATGATCTCCTTCAATATCCGTTAACTTTCTATCCTGCAAAAGTTCATTGGTTCCAAAATCATTGAAAAAATTAAATGCATCCACTACTGTTACCATGGTGTCGATATAGCTGAACCTTGACAAGTCAATGCCATTGTTTTCATCAACAAACGAAAATGTCTGAGCAACAGGAACAGGCTCACTAATTCCAGTGCTTTCAATAAGCAAATAGTCAAACCGATTTTCGTTTGCAAGCTTCTCAACCTCAATCATCAGATCCTCTCGAAGTGTACAACAGATACACCCATTACTCATTTCAACTAACTTTTCTTCTGTTCGGGAAAGTACATTTTGCTCATTAACCAATCTTGCATCTACGTTTACTTCACTCATGTCGTTTACAATAACCGCAACTTTAAGCCCCTCTTTGTTATTTAAAACATGGTTCAATAATGTAGTTTTACCAGCGCCTAAAAAACCACTTAAAACTGTGACAGGAAGTTTATTTTCCATAAAATATTACTGTTAAGAATTAATACGCTGTTGGCACAAATACCGGAATGCTATCAAAGTCGCTTCTTTTAAAAATCTGGTTTGAAAATATTTTGAGATAAAAGAACTTTTTCAATTCACTATGATAGGATTTTATTTCCTCTTGATAAATTAGGTATGACTGGATATCTGTTTTAGCAATTTTGTTTAGTGAATTCTGTACAAACATTACTGGATTTAGAAAACTTACTGAACTGACAATTCTATCTCTATTTGATATATCCCTTTTGTACTTGACAAAGAATGGATCAAGTATTTGATCGTAATTATCAAACTGCGCGAGCATGTATTTATCACTCCAATTGTATGAGGTATCAGATCTATACGCTGGATATTTTTGTCCAAACTGTTCTGCAATCTGAAACCTATATTGCGGATCATCATACCGCTGCCAAATTTGTTCGTATTCATGTCGAATCGTCTGTGTTAAATCGCTTTTAGAAGAAGAAGGGTATTTAGCACTTATATAAATATTTACACCAGTAGGAACTAACACTACTAAAAAAAGCCAAACAGCGAGTAGTGTTATTGCAACACTTGAGGAAGACTCAATTAATAAATTAGCTACAAATAAAACAAGACCCCAAAATAATATATAACAAAAAACAATAAAAGTCCAATTACAAATACTATAATTAATTGGAATCTTAATGACGGCTGCTGCTGAGGCGATTAAGAAAAATGCTAGCAATAAAGATATAAGTATTCTGAAAAATACCCTATAGGTGATTAATTGCATCTTTGTAATTGGAAATGATAGCAAGACCGATAGTGTTCCAGTTTCTTTTTCACTTGCAAGTAAATTATAACCAAGCGCTATCATAAACAATGGAAGCAGCTGAATGAAGACAAAACTTAAATCAATATTTCCAACCAATAGCTTTTCTGGATTAGTTGGCTGTGCAATTAATATTTGCCTGGTTAAAGCAAAATATTTTAGATCAATAAAAAATGGCAATAGATCACTTTGGCCTATTGAAAGTGCAGCCAATGAAGTAGGCTTATTATATACCAACCTTGGCAATCGATTTCCTACAACATTAGGCAACGTATCCTGATTAATTGTGCTTTTTAATTTTTCAAATTTTTCATTACTCAGGGCTTTTGCTTTTTCAATTGTATTAATTTGTTCATTTATGACTGTTTTACCTACAAATATTGAATAGCTGCCAATGATAAAAAAGAATACTGCCGAGTATTTAAAAATGCTACTCCTAAACAATACTTTCAATTCTAAGCATAAAATCGATCTAAATACTTTCATTTTAAATATTCTTTTGATCATTTAATCTACTCACCAAAATAAAAATGATGCCAATCCAGATTATAAAAGATAAAACAGCGATGAGACTATTTTTCAAGACAGTAGATACTGTAATCGCTTGAAATTGAAAATCAGGAATACTTTTATAAATGTCTTTACCAGCCTTCTTATCCCATTGGCCTGTTAATGAAAAATCACGCAAGTAATTATTCAGAAATTCTACCATCCGAAAACGATAAGCTTCTGCTTGTCGATCAAATTCTATTGCATTTAACATATCAGTTCCAGAAAGCGCCATTGAAATATTTCTTACAGCTAAGTATGGATTAATCAATGAAGCATAAGCAGATACTAAATTTTGTTTTTCATAAGCCTGCTTTAAATGATTAAAATGCTTATTGTAAATCATGGAAGAATATTTTTCTCCCTCTTGCATTGCAACCGCATTAAAGTTGATTGGCAACTCTTCAACAGCCTTCACCTTATAGGCCAATAAAATGCTATCCTTTAATCTTTCAAATCTTTTATCAGAAGGATTATGCCCATCTATTCCATTTTCTTCATCTTTTGCAATTGCCTGTCTAAATTCAAAAGCAGATGGCGCTTTATTTAACGATACACCAAGATTCGCTGAAACTTTGGGAATCAACAAGCAAACCATAATCCATAATCCCAGCAATGA
>CALPWM020000130.1 GCA_943327275.2 Chitinophaga pinensis | reverse complement strand
GAGATAACCCTGATCCTTTCGTCAATACTATTTACATCAAAACGGACAGGATCTTCACCTGAAAGGCCCAGCTGGATAGCTATATCTGTTCCATGCCCCTTTCCTGTCTTTGCCAGTGAACCATATAAAATAATGCGAACGGATCTGACTTTTAACAATAATTCTTGTTCTTTAAGGAATTGACTGAACTGTCTTGCAGCCTTCCATGGACCAAGTGTATGAGAGCTGGAGGGACCAACCCCAATTTTAAACATGTCAAAAACTGATATGGACTGGTGCATGTTTGAATGAATTGATGCATGGACCAGGTCTAAACCCTGATTACCCTACCGAAACAAGGGTGATTTCAAAAATCAATGCTGCATTGCCAGGAATGGAACCTTGACCATAAGGGCCGTAACCCAATGAAGCGGGCAAATAAAGGATTATTTTACCTCCTGGCTTGATCAAGGGCAGTCCTACTTGCCAGCCTGAAATCAATTGATTGAGTGTAAATGTAACCGGATTGCCAGCTTCATAATTGGCTGTTGTACCGGTCTGATCAAATACATTACCATTGGTCAGGTATCCTTTATAGAACAAAGTTACTTTAGAAGTAAGGGTAGGTGCAGTACCTGTACCGGCACTCACAATTTTGTAAAAAAATCCACGAGAATCTTCGGTTACTGAGCTCTTTAATCCAGTTCTTGTCAAATAATCTCCAATCAATTCCAACTTCTCTTCTTTTTTACATCCAGAAAACAACATCACGATTCCAGCTAATAAAACCAATCCTAAATTTCTCATGTGTTTTGTATTGATAGGCAAATATCGTAAAA
This sequence comes from Chitinophaga pinensis, assembly GCA_943327275.2. Classification (GTDB taxonomy): domain Bacteria; phylum Bacteroidota; class Bacteroidia; order Chitinophagales; family Chitinophagaceae; genus Pollutibacter. The sequence goes on along the minus strand of CALPWM020000130.1, from coordinate 5,498 downwards.
AACCTGCAACTATCCCTTCTTCTCTCTTGCTTTCAATTCCAGGTATTGTTGTTCGAGTTTTTCCCAACGAAACTGCCTGTTCAACAAAGCGGTAAAAACAGCAATGAGGAGTGCTGCTACAATCAATACCGTTGGGCTGAACTGGCTAAGGCCCACTGCATCTGCCCTCTTGTACCAGAATCTGCCCAACAGAAAGTTGATGATGATGGGCATCGCAAAAAGGATTCCCAAAGGGAGTCCGAGCATCAACTGGTTCAAACGCTTTTTCTGCTTTTGCCTGTTTTGCTCCCAGTACTCCATAAATTTCGTCTCGTCGGCTGAATATGACATAAATTATATCTAAATTACGATAATCTGTGCTGTTGATACCGTGGATCAGTTTTTTTCACGAATAAAAACATTCATGAAACCCAAAACCAAGCAACTGTTTTTTCTTTTTGCACTTGTAAGCATTGCTGAAATCATCCTCATCTCCTCTGGAAATGAAAAGTTAAGACTTCTTACCAAACCCCTGATCATTGCATCCCTTGCAGCCATCTACCTCACCGCTATTTCTACCCCCAAAAAACTTTACAAAGACGCCGTTCTGATGGGCCTTTTTTTCTCTTGGATTGGAGATATTCTACTACAGAATGACGGTTATTTTATACCCGGACTCCTTGCCTTCCTGACAGCCCATATTTTTTATATTTTCTTTTTCGCCTCCACACAATCAGCCAATACTTCATTCTTCAAGTTAAGACCTGTCATGCTCATTGCAGTCATCGCTTATTTGATCGAGCTGATGCACCTTTTGTGGCCACATTTGGGGGGTATGAAAATACCTGTTTTAATCTACGGCATAACGATTAGTACCATGCTCTCAGCCGCTTTCTGGCAGTATCAGAAACTCGACAACACCACTGCCCTATACCTCATCATAGGCGCAGGTTTCTTTGTTGCCTCTGATTCTATTTTGGCTTTGAATAAGTTCAAGAAACAGTTTGACTTTGCAGGAATCTATATCATGTCCACCTATATCCTTGCACAGCTTTTTATCGTGCTCGGAGCCATCCGGTACAGAAACATTCCTCAAGAACAATAAGTAGTTCCTTTAACGAGAAAGTCCCGCCGAGGCGGGACTTTCTTATTTTCAGTGAGATTGGTACTAGTAATCCATACCGCCCATTCCTGGTGCACCATGTGAATGACCACCTACAGCTTCATCCCTTTTCGGCTTGTCTGCGATTACACACTCAGTGGTAAGCAACATGCCTGCAATAGATGCAGCGTTTTCAAGCGCAACACGGGCAACTTTGGTAGGATCAATGACACCTGCAGCAAGCAACTTCTCATACTTGTCTGTACGGGCATTGTAACCAAAATCTCCTTTTCCTTCCCTTACTTTTTGGATAACGATTGATCCCTCAACACCAGCATTGTAAACAATTGTGCGAAGTGGTGCCTCAAGTGCACGGCGAACAATGGCAATACCAGTTGTTTCGTCTTCGTTCAATCCTTTTTTCTTGTCGAGTGTATCGATGGCGCGGATGAACGCGATACCACCACCAGGAACGATACCTTCTTCAACGGCAGCACGTGTTGCATGAAGTGCATCATCTACGCGATCCTTCTTTTCCTTCATTTCAACTTCTGTAGCTGCACCAACGTTTAGTACGGCAACACCGCCACTGAGTTTGGCCAAACGCTCCTGAAGCTTTTCCCTATCATAATCTGAAGTGGTTGCTTCGATTTGTGATTTGATTTGTGCGATACGGGCATTGATATCATCTTTTTTGCCTTTTCCGCCAACAACGATGGTGTTGTCCTTGTCGATGGTTACACGCTCAGCACGTCCGAGGTAAGTAAGGTCAGCATTTTCCAATTTGAAACCTTGATCTTCGCTGATAACGATACCTTTTGTAAGGATGGCGATATCCTGCAACATTTCCTTTCTGCGGTCACCAAAGCCTGGAGCTTTAACAGCAGCTACTTTCAGGGTTCCACGAAGTTTGTTTACAACGAGGGTTGCCATTGCTTCGCCTTCAAGGTCTTCAGCAATGATCAGCAAAGGAGCACCTTGCTGGGCAACTTTCTCTAGGATGTGAAGAATGTCTTTCATGGCAGAGATCTTCTTGTCGTAGATCAGGATGAAAGGATTCTGAAGTTCACACTCCATTTTGTCTGCATTGGTAACGAAGTATGGAGAGATATATCCCCTGTCAAACTGCATACCTTCAACGATATCAATAGAAGTTTCAGTTCCTTTTGCTTCTTCAACGGTGATTACACCATCTTTTCCTACTTTCTGCATGGCTTCTGCAATCAGCTTTCCGATTTCAGCGTCATTGTTGGCAGAAATAGATGCAACCTGCTGGATCTTCTTGTTATCGTTTCCAACAGTCTGTGATTGTGCGCTAAGGTTGGCAACAATGATGGCAACCGCCTTGTCGATACCCCTTTTGATGTCCATTGGATTGGCACCAGCAGCAACGTTCTTCAGACCTTCTGTGATGATGGCCTGGGCAAGTACAGTTGCAGTTGTGGTTCCATCACCAGCTACATCAGCTGTTTTTGAAGCCACTTCCTTTACCATTTGTGCACCCATGTTTTCAATGGGATCTTCCAATTCAATTTCTTTGGCAACAGTAACACCATCCTTGGTAACAGCAGGTGCACCAAATTTCTTTTCAATAACTACATTGCGTCCTTTAGGACCCAAGGTAACCTTCACCGCATCTGCAAGGGTATCAACCCCTTTCTTCATTTTATTGCGGGCTTCCAGATTAAAAAATATTTGCTTTGACATATGATTCTTTTTAAAAGTTTTAGCGGAGATTAAACAATTGCGAGGATATCAGACTCCCTCATGATCAAATAATCATGCCCTTCGATGGTGATTTCTGTGCCGGAATACTTTCCGTAGAGAACATTGTCTCCTGTTTTTACAGTCATCGGCTCATCCTTTTTACCGGGGCCTGCAGCAACGACCGATCCTCTTTGGGGTTTTTCCTTCGCTGTGTCAGGAATGATGATGCCACCTGCAGTCTTCTCTTCAGCAGGAGCAGGTTTCACGATTACCCTGTCATGCAATGGGGTAATGCTTAACTTCTTAGCCATAGCTTTTGATTTTTAAGTTTAAATAAATGAATTAATTGTGGGTAGGCGGCTGATTGCTTTCCCAGTCAAACGGTATCAACGAATTCCGTACCAAGGGTGATGGGTTGCAAAAATGGCAGATTCCATCAATTCTAGCGGCAAAAAATTCAATGAATGGCAGCGAAAATAGGCATTCGGTATGTCAATTTTTCATCCTGAGGAGAAAATATGCCTATTACTACGTAAAAAGCTATATTTGCAACCCCAAACAGCTCTTTAAATGATCAGTCGCAGAAATATCAGGGTAAAAGTGATGCAGTGTCTATATTCAGCAGAAGCTGATACAACCATGGTCTCGGAAGACAAGGCAGTAGCATTGTTGAAAAAATACCTGGATGAGACAGCTGACCTCTTCACGTTTGCCATTTTTTTGGTCACAGAAGTGGCCAGGTATGCCGAAAAAGATTCTCTGCACCGTGCTTCAAAGCACCTTCCGACCGAGGCTGACCTGAATGTAAACATCAAATTGGCGGGGAATACCACACTTTGGAAAATCCTTGAATCCAGCGGTTTTCAACCTGCCATCAAGGAAAGAAAGCTCGACCACCTGATGGACGAGGAAATCGTACGTAAAATCTATCTCAATCTTACTGAGACTGTAATGTATCAGTCTTATATTGCCTTAGAAAGCCGTGACAAGAAAACGGAGAAAGAACTGCTCAGCTTTATTTTCACCGACCTCATCATGGCCGACGAGAACATCACCGCTTTTTTTGAAGACCATTTCGTTCAGTGGGATGATGATGCAGAAATGATTTACCAAATGGTTCTCAATTACCTGAGCAAACCAGGAACTTATGCATTCAATGAAATCGTAGGACCCGATAAAACCCGTTATGCCTTGAGCCTGCTCAAAACTTCCATTGTAAAGAAAGACTTCACAATGGAAATGATCAAACCCAAGTTGAAAAACTGGGATGCCGACAGGATTGCAGTATTGGACATGATCATGATCAGAATGGGCGTCTGCGAACTGCTTTTTTTTGAAACCATTCCTGCAAAAGTGACCATCAATGAATACATTGATATTGCCAAAAGTTACAGCACTCCACAGAGTGGTCAGTTTGTCAATGGAATTCTTGATGGAATACACAAAGATTTGTTGCAGGAAGGCAGACTCAAGAAAGTAGACTTCAAAAAACAAGGCTAAATTCCTATTTTTGGCATCTCAAAACGAAAGAATGAAATCCCCAGTTATCATCTTCGCTCTTTTTATCATCGCTGCAGCAGCCATCATTGTTGTTAACAAAAAGACCCCTGCACCTACGAGAAAGTCAATTGTACAAAAAGCAATCACCTTTGAGCCCGGAACACCGATAACAACTGTTCTTTTCATTGATTCGGTTCAAAACATGGGCAAAGTGAAAGATGGTGAAAAACTCAATATCGCTTTCCATTTCACCAATACTGGCAAAGAGATGCTCATCATCAAGGATGTGGCAGCCTCGTGCGGTTGCACAGTCCCTGAAAAGCCCGAAGCACCCATTGCTCCCGGGAAGTCCGGCATCATCAAGGCAACTTTTGATAGCAAGAGCCGTGAAGGAATGAACCATAAAGTGCTTTCTGTATATGCCAATACTCAACAGACCAAACACGACCTGGTTTTTGATGTAGAAGTCATTCCTGCTAAATAATCAATCAACAAACAAAACAAATATGATGAATTCAATTCTTTTGCAAGCTGCCCCTAATGCAGGCTACATGCAACTTGTGCTTCTTGGAGGTATGGTTGTTGTTTTCTATTTTTTCATGATTCGCCCACAAGCCCAAAAAGCGAAAAAAGCCAAAAAATTCCATGAAGAATTGCAAAAAGGTGACAAGGTTGTTACCATTGCAGGAATCCATGGTATCGTCAATAAAGTAAATGATGACAATACCATCCAGATAGAAGTAAGCCCTGGTTCTTTCATGAAGATTGAAAAATCAGCCATCAGCATGGAATGGAGCGATCAGCTCAACAAAGCTGCAGCCACCAAATAATTCAAACAACTGATACAAAGGCCCGGACTTGGTTCCGGGCTTTTTTATTTACATTTGATCATGCTTAAGGTAGGACTTACAGGTGGCATTGGTGCTGGAAAATCTACAGTCGCCCAAATCTTTAAGGTATTCGGCATTCCGGTATACCAAGCAGACCAGGAAGCTAAAAGGTTGATGCAAACCAATACTTCACTGATTGAAAAAATCAAGGAGTCTTTTTCCGACAAGGCATATATAGAAGGAATCCTTGACCGAAAATTCCTTTCTTCCATAGTATTCAATGACAAACAAAAACTTGAACTGCTCAATAGCATTGTTCATCCTTTCACTATTCAGGATGGAAAGGAATGGATGAAAAAACAAACCAGCCCTTATGCAAT
>CALPWM020000129.1 GCA_943327275.2 Chitinophaga pinensis | reverse complement strand
GGGTATAATGCCACCTATAGTGTATGGAGTGAGGTGATGGAAGTCATACCTGGCACAAGGGAATACCAGAAAAAAAAAAGTTCCACTAACGGATTTGAAGCATCTATAGCTGAAAGCCAGACGGGATCTCTGCCGCTCAGGTTTTCACCTGACAGTACGTACGGCTTGCCTTTCATTGAAAATTGGCAGGACTCCTCTGAAACATTTGTACGCAAGGGTTTGGGGAAATTCGCACAAAAGATAAAACAGAAAAACGGAAGCCTTTGTATTGCTTTCCTTGGTGGAAGCATTACCAGGGCTCATGATCAATACCGCCAGCAGACACTCAATTTTATCCAGTCGCTGAATACATCACTGAAAATAACAGGGGTAAATGCCGGGGTTTCCGGAACCGGTACTGATCTTGGTGCCTGTCGTTTGCAGGATCAGGTATTGAAATACAAGCCGGATCTCTTGTTTGTTGAATTTGCTGTCAATGGTGGTGATTTTGCTGCAATGGAAGGAATTGTCAGGCAGGTGAAAATGATTTCACCATCAACGGCCATCTGTTTTATCTATACGATTTCCGGTGAACAACATAAGGCCTATACAGCCGGGAGAATTCCTGAATACATCATTGGCCTTGAAAAAATTGCTGCGCATTATCAACTGCCTTCCATTCACATGGGAATGCGGGCTGCACAACTCGAAAGCCTTGAAAAGCTGGCTTGGAAATCCAAAGAGGATGTGGAAGGGAAAACAGTTTTTTCAAAAGACGGTGTTCATCCCACACGCGAAGGTGGAGACCTTTATGCAGCTGCCATTGCCCGGGGATTGAAAAAAATCCTGGGTGGGAATGCAAATTACATTGGAGAAATTCCAATCCCCATCTACGGAAACGAATGGGAAAAAGCTACCATGCTGGATCCTGCTCAATATGCAAGCTTGACGGGTCAATGGCAGCAAGTGACTACTGCAAACAACAAGGATCTTTCAACATTTGCATCATGGTTTCCCTACATACTGAAAACAGAAACACCCAGTTCAAGTTTGTGCTTCCGTTTTTCAGGTACAGGATTTGGCTTTTTTGATATCGGTGGACCTGAGGTGGGACAGGTTGCGATAACAGTGGATGGTGTACCCGCGTCACTGGTTCGCAACAGCGGATCAAGAAGTTGGGTTCTGAACGATGATCCTGCCATTACAGGAAAAAATACCTTGAACCGTTTCAATGAATATTGTTTTGGACGCTACAGAGGGCAATTCGAATTGGTTAGTTTGAAGGAAGGTATTCACAAGGTTTGTTATGTTTTATCCAACGAAAAAATTGACAAGTCAACTTTTGTATTAAAAACCACAGACGAAGATTTTAAGAACAATCCCTTGAAATACGAAAAGCAGACTTTTTATCTCGGTAAAATATTATTGTTGGGTACACCCATCAACAAACAATGATTCTATGAAAAAGAATATCTTTTCAACGCTTGTATTTTTTCTTATTGGTTTTTTAGCAGATGCACAGGATATGGATGTTTCCAAATGGATTCAACCGGTAGATATTAGTGCAAGATTCAGGTTGGATAGTTTTATGGTTTGGTGTGGTTCTGCCGTCAAGGGTGATGACAATAAATATTATCTTTTTTACAGCCGCTGGCCCAGAAAACTTGGACACCTGGCATGGGCTACGCACAGCGAGGTTGCTGTTGCGGTTGCTGATCAGCCCACCGGCCCATATACCCATGTGAAAGTGGTCTTGCCCAAAAGGGACAAACAGTTTTGGGATGCTGATGTAACCCATAATCCAACCGTGCACAAGTTTGGTAAAACATATTACCTGTATTATATGGGCAATTATGGAAACGGCGAGTGGTGGGATCACCGCAACCACCAAAGAATTGGCCTGTCAACATCCAAGAGTCCTTTGGGACCATGGAAGCGCGTTTCACAACCTTTGGTGGATACCACTACAAATGGATTTGATCATGTAATCGCATCCAATCCATCTGTCATGAAAAGACTTGACGGCAAGTACCAAATGATATACAAGGGCGTCAGCAAGGGGCCCATGCCATTTGGTGGAGTGGTTACCCATGGAGCTGCATTGGCCGAAAAACCAGAAGGACCTTTTGTGAAAACTCCCTATAAAATATTCATCAAGGATACCGTGAAATTTGCGGCTGAAGATCCATACATATGGGCACAGGATGGCAAATACTGGGCAATTGTCAAGGACATGAAAGGTGTTTTCACCAATGCAGGTACAAGCCTTGCTTTGTTTGAATCTGCTGATGGTTTTGATTGGAAACTTTCGCGGCATGCATTGGTATCAACCACAGTTATTCCCTGGAAGTCTGGCGCCAAAAAAGTTGAAAAACTGGAGAGACCGCAATTGTTGATTGAAGATGGAAAGCCAACTGTGTTGTTTTGTGCTGTCTATGATGGCAATGATAATTACAATGTTGCTCTTTCACTTGATTCAGCTCCGAAAGATCCTAGTGCAATGAACCTTCCCGGAAAAGGCTTCAAGTTGTTGTATGAAGATCATTTTGTTGGCAATACATTGAACGAGCGTGATTGGCAATACAGAACAGGTCGCCGCACAGGTATGGGATACATGGATGGACTCAATTTGAAAGAAAATGTTTTTGTGAAGGACAGTGCCTTGCATATTGCGGTGAAGCATGAGTTGATCGATGGGAAATGGGAAAATACAGGTGGTGGCATCATCAGCAAACACAATTTCGGGTACGGCTATTATGAATCCTTGTCAAAACCATTCATGGAAGGACATGGTGTACATACCTCTTTTTGGCAGCGTGGTGGTGCCAATCCCAACAACAATATTTTTGAGATTGACTCATATGAGATTGATTCCAAAACATGGGTGGCCACCAACAATTTATATGTTGATCTACCTTACAATGGATACAGTTACACCCCTTGGCCACACAGGGCACAGGTGCCCTTTAAGTTTCAGAAGGATGGTTGGTTCCATGATGCGTATGAATTCAGTCCGGAAGGCGTAGTATTTTACGACAATGGGCAAATCGTTGCAAAAGCAGAATACAAGGATTTGAATGCACACCAGGTTGTTTGGTTGACGGCCTTGAATGGTGTTGGAAAAGTGGATTCAACGCATTTGCCTGGTGAATCAATCTTCAAGTATTTCAGGTACTATGGCAAGGATTATCCAGGTCATTCCATTCTTCCCAATGGCAATTTTGAGTTCAATCAAGAAAAAACAGATCCTTTGAAACCGCTTTGCTGGGAAGTGAAGGGAACACCTGGTGCAGTTAAAGTATCCTCAGGGAATGCCTCTCGCGGTGATTATACTTTGCTGATGGGAAATGGAAAAAAGCATGACGTAAAACTGATTCAGTCACTTGAATACATCATGAATGGAGACTATCTATTTACAGCGATGGTCAGGTCTTCTCCCGGACATAAGGGTGCTTCTATTGTTATTGAAGGACTGGGGGATAAGAATATTGTCTATCCATTGAAACCCAATGAAAGTTGGAAAAAGATCAGCATACCAAAGGTTCGTGTTAACGAAAATAAAATCACGATCTCTGTTGTATCAAAAGGCAATGAATTGGATTGGTTGGAAATCGATGATCTTCAATTCATGAAACCATTGGGCAAGGGTGAAGCAATCCAGCAAGAACAACCCAAAACCTCCATTTTGCCGATGTGGCATTTGGCGAAAAAAGACCCCATCCAGTTCACGGGTGATCAGAAATTTTATTTTTTTGATCGCAATGTTGGGTATGGAGACAGCATTTCCGTGTTGTTTGATCTTACTGCTGACATCTATGCAAACATGACACCCATTGCCAGAATTCCGAAGAAAGGGAATTCCGGTTGGTCTGTACAGACGACCGTTTCCGGCGGATTGATTTTCAGGATAGGAAGTGTGGAACAACACCATGATGTTTTTGTGGACCATGTATATGAGCCAGGAAAGACTGTTTCCATTGCAATGGTTTTTGAAAACGGGAATGCATCGATCTATAAAAACGGATTGTTGTTGAAAAAAGAGTTTGTTGGTGCTTTCAATACAAAGGATGCCACTGCAGCAGGAAGGGTGGGAACAGTCGGAAAAGAATTTGAAGCAGTAGGAGACGTGGTGATGCAGGTTGGAAAAGAAGACAAAGAGTCGTTGGTCATGAAAAATTTCAGGGGCAGTTTACAGCATATCCGGATTTACAACAAGATTGTTACACAGTAAAATATTTTCCATGATCAGCAAGCAATTTTTTTTCAGGCATGCATTGCTCGGATGTATCTTTTCTTTGATGACAATTGTTGCTATCGCACAGTTGCCTAGGCTGGATGCAAAGGGTAAATTGGTTGACATGAAGGAGGTGGATATCAGCCTAATGGTTCAGCCTGTTCCAGCAGCAAACCAGTTCATAGATTCGGCCTACAACATCTGGTGTGGCTCTGTCATCAAGGCCGGCAATGGAAAGTACTATATGTTTTACAGCCGCTGGCCCAAGTCTGAGGGGCATGGTGCCTGGATTACGCACTCGGAAATTGCACTGGCAAAAGCTGACCGTCCGGAAGGTCCATACAAACACGTGAAGGTTGTTTTCAAAGCAAGAGGTAATCAATTCTGGGATGGGGTATGTACACACAATCCTGCTGCCATCGTGCACAAGGGAAAATATTATCTCTATTACATGGGCGCCACAGGAAATGCTGAAATCAAGAAGGGTTTTGATTATTCTCCTGCATGGTACAACTACAGAAACAATCAGCGCATTGGTGTTGCCGTAGCCGATCATCCCGAAGCGGAATGGAAGCGGTTTGACAAACCTGTACTGGATGTTAGCAAAGATTCCAGTTCTTACGATGCAATGATGGTATCTAATCCTGCCATAACGGTAGACCAAAATGGACGCGCGATTTTGGTCTACAAACAGGTGGAGAAGAATGGTACTTTTCGTGGCGGAAGGGTACGATACGGTGTAGCATTTTCTACATCCATCCTGGGTCCATTTACAAAACATCCCAATCCTATTTTTGAGGACAAGAAGAACCCTAATGATAAAGAATGGATGATTGCTGAAGACCCATTCATCTGGAATTACAAAGGAACGAACTATGCCATCGTGAGGGATGTGGTTGGGAAATTTACAGGAAGTGCAGGTGGTTTGGCATTGTTCTCTTCAACCGATGCCATCCAATGGAATCCTGCAAAATATCCAAAAGTCATTTCAAAGGATGTATTTGTTGAGAATGGAAAAACGTTTGATGATAAATTGGAACGACCATGTCTGTTGATGGAGAATGGTTTGCCCATTTATCTTTTTGGTGCCATGGGTATTGATAAGCGAAAGCATTCCATGAACATTGCTGTTCCGCTTAAGGTAAATACATTGTCTGCAAATCTGAAAGCCCAAAGCCTGGAAGATCTTTTTCTGCATCCTCCAGCAACCAGCCGCCCCTATGTATGGTGGCATTGGATGGGCCCGAACTTTTCAAAGTATGGCATCACCAAAGACCTGGAAGCCATGAAAGCCATGGGGATTGGTGGAGCAACGATTTTTAATATTGCATCAGCTGTGCAGGAAACCCATAGGCCCATCTTGAACAATCCCTGGCCTGATCAGGTATACCGTGGCGAAGCGTATTGGGAAGTCATGAAGCATGCTGCTGCAGAGGCCAAACGCCTCGGATTGGAATTGGGATTGCACAATACCGCAGGATATTCCACTACGGGTGGGCCCTGGGTGGATCAGCCCAAGGCAATGCAGACCTTGGTATGGACTGTGCAGGAAGTGGTTGGTGGGGAAGATAAATCTTTGAGACTTGAAAAGCCTGTATTGCCCATTTACAAAGGATGGGGTGCCAACAATGCGCAGGCAAGTTTTTACAAGGACATCGCCGTCATTGCCTATCCTCAGGCATCTGTATTGCAATCCAATCAGGCCATTGAACTTACAAGCCAGATGGACAGTACGGGTAATTTGAACTGGAAAGTGCCTGCTGGCAAATGGTATATTTATCGCATGGGGCATGCGCCCACAATGGCCAATCCTCATCCCTTGCCAGATGATATCATAGGCAAGTCTTTGGAAGTTGACAAGATGGATGCCAACCTCAACAGGTTTCATTGGAATACGGTGTTCGATCCCATGAAAAAACACCTGCAGCCTTATTTGGGCAATACTTTCAAACATGTATTGATTGATTCATATGAGGCAGGAGGACAAAACTGGACAGCAGGTTTCAGGGATGCATTCAAGCAAATCAAGGGCTATGACCCAGTACCGTTCTTGTTTACGCTGGGAGCCAAGTCCAATCAAAATCCAATCAATGTTTTGAATTCTGAAAACGAAACCAAGCGATTCAAATGGGATT
>CALPWM020000128.1 GCA_943327275.2 Chitinophaga pinensis | reverse complement strand
CGCACGTCAAATTTGAAGCTTGACAAGGCATGGATCATCCGGGAAGTGGATGGAAAACGAATTACTGCCCTAATGAATTTGAATTCCAAGGATATTTTTACCTCACCTTATTATTATTTGAGGAACAATGATGTTGTTTATATTGAGCCCAACAAATTGAACCAGTTTCTTGAAGTCAATGCGCCATCCCGAAATTTATTGGGCATCATTACCGGCATGACTGGTTTGTTCTTATCACTTATCGTTTTGCTAAAGTAGAAAAGATGGCAGTAACAAACCATAATCCTTGGGACAGCAGACCTGTTGAAAAGGAGCAATACAATTTCTCCACAAAGGCGGTGAAAAAAAATGTACTGGATATTCAGCCACAGAGAATATTGGCCATCTGGCCTTTGATAGTTTTAGGAGGACTATTGGGCTTTTTTATCAGCTGGACTTATCTCCGTTATTCTGTTAATATTTACGAGGTTTCCACAAGTGCCGTATTGGAAAACTACAAGGAAATGGGGCCACTTGAAGCCATTTACAGCACAAAAGATCCGTTGAATGATCAAATCGCTTTATTGAAGTCTCCTACTGTTGCCAATCGGGTAGTAAACCAACTTTTTTTGCAATACCATACCCTAGTTAAAGGAAAATTCAAAAACAAGGAATTGTTTACCCAGATCAAGTGGCAGAAGATTTCAGCTGACTCAGGAATGAAAAATTTGGTCAGCTTTGATGTAAGACCTATGGGGAATGAATTTATTTGGACTTCAGGGAATACCTCTGGGAAAGGTGTTTGGGGAAAAGAATTTTCAGTTGGCAATGACAAGATTCTGATTCTAAAAACAGGGAGAATTGACAACAATGTCATTCATTTCTATGAAACTGATCCGCAGTCAGAGGCTGAAAACATAAGCAGTTCATTGGTTGTTTCCTCCAAAAAAGAGAACAATGTAGTCAATATTTCTCTCCAAGATCCAGTGCCCCAAAGGGCAGTGGCCATTTTAAGGGCCTTGATTCCAGCATACAGTGAAGAAGCCCGCATCAACAAATCTTTGTCATTGAGACAAAGTTTGGATTTTATTGAGGAAAGGTTGATTCCTGTTACGAAAGAATTAGATTCAATTGACTTTGAAATAACAAACATCAAGGTTGATATGGGGTTGGCTGGCGATGCCACCAAGTCAAAAAATGCTGAGTCCCAGATTTTGAAATATGAAGAACAGCTTGAAAACATGCAAATGCAAAGGATTAAACTTGCAGATGCGGAAAAGCATTTGATTAATCTAGGGGCAAAACAGGGTATTAATATTGCAAGGGTTGAAGAGCCTTCACTTCAATTAAAAATTGATCAATACAATACATTTCAGCTGGAAAAAAAGCGATTGTCAAAGGCCCTGACTGATAAAAATCCGAGGTTTTTGGAAGCTGATTCCCTCATTAATGTGGCAAAGGATGCAGTTGAAATGGAGTTCAATGCCTATAAAAGCAATCTTGAGCAGCTTGAAAATAATATCAGGAAAAAATTGACAACGGTCCGGGGTTCCATCATACAATTTCCTGATTTGGAGAAAGATCTTGCGAAGGAAGTAAGGATGCAAGGGATAAAGAATGTTTTGTATAACATGCTATTGCAAACACGAGAAGAGGTATCCATTAAACTTGCTGCAGTTTCGGTTCAGACCTCGGTCCTTTCCTATCCCAAACTCCCTTCTGGTCCTGTCAGCCCTCGTCGGAATGAAATCATGATTGGGGCAATGCTTGCGGGTTTATTGCTGCCACTATTATTTGCATTGCTCAAAGAGTTTTTAAATGATAAGATCACATCAAAAGGACAATTGCAGTTGATGACGAATACTCCTGTTTTGTCTGAAATAGACCATGCAAAGAACAGTGAGGAGGTGATTGTGGTAAGAGACAAAGACAGAACAATCATAGGAGAGCAGTTCAGGAGTTTGAGGACAAACCTTGGATTTTACAAGCAATCGGATAAGACATTTTTTATCGTTGTTACCTCAAGCATGAGTGGTGAGGGAAAGTCATTCATCTCCGCTAATATGGCAGCCAGTTTTGCTTTGTTGGGTAAGAAAGTAGCCTTGTTGGAGTTTGATCTTCGCAAGCCTAAATTAAGGGAAAGATTTGGTCTGCCGCCAGGCAAAGGAATTGTCAATGTTTTATTGGGTGAGGTAAAGCCTGAATCAATTGTGCAGCCGGTTTTAGAAGGTTATCATCTGGACCTGATGATATCAGGCCCCATTCCTCCCAACCCCTCCGAGTTGATTGCTATGCCTGCGATGGAAAAGCTAAAACAGTTTCTTGATGAGAATTACGAAATAGTGGTGATCGATACTCCACCATATGGATTGGTTACCGATGCACAGATGCTCGATAAGTGGGCAGACATCAGCCTTTTTGTTGTGCGGTTCATGAATACCTTCCGTGGCCAGGTGGCAGAAATTGAGGAAGCCAGGCAAAATAGGGTGTTCAAAAACATGGCTGTAATCTTCAATGGTATCAAGACAGTTGGCTATTATGGCTATCGTTATGGGTATTATGGCCAGAAGAGAAAGTATGGGTATGGGTATTATGCGAATAATGGGTAGGGATTTTATTACAGGTAGGCGGTGAAACGAAGTTCTTTAGAAATATTCCCAGCACATACCATTGCATACGCTTTTCCAGAAAATTTTAGTGAGGCGGACAGATGGCTTTTTTATGATGAAAATTTTTCTTTTGAGATTCCTGCAATCCATCAATCAACATTTGAGAGCACGACAGTTTCTAATTCATTGGTTTTTCAACGCAACAGGCCTCTCTTTGAGCTTACCCAACACAAAAGACCTGCATTGATCGGTTTATTTAAAGCCGCTATCAAATTGCAGATTTCAAAAAGGGAGAAATTAGAGCTAGGTATTTTAGGTGTTCAAGATTGGGCCAACAATTATTTCCACTGGATGACAGAAATGCTTCCGCGAATTGTGGCCATTAAGCATCAACACCCATGCATTCCTGTCGTTATACCATCCTTTTACCTGAAATGTCCTTTTATTCTTGAGTCTCTTGATCTTTTGAAAATTGATGTAAAAACATTTGATGTTAGACATGCATTAAAGATTGACAGGCTTTATGCTAGTGCTATTCCTCATGTGGGTCGTTTTAATGAGGGATTGATGTATTTTTTTCGGGATAAAATGTTAGTCAGTATTGCTTCTCAAGCAAATCCTTTTCGGTGTATTTACATTACGAGAGGAAAAGCAAGGAGGAGAAGAATATCAAATGAGGAAACCGTATTTGAGCAATTGAAAAAAAAAGGGTTTGAAAAAATAGTGTTGGAAGACTTGCATTTAAAAGATCAGATTAAACTTTTTCAGGAAGCGCGGGTGGTTGTTGCAAGCCATGGTGCTGGTTTAGCCAATGCCATGTTCATGAAAAAAGGGCAGACTATTATTGAATTAAAATCAGACAACAATCGTTATTGGTGTTATTTTTCATTGGCAAGGGTATTTGGTCTCAAATATTATTACAGTTTGAACAAAGGTAGTTCAGCGAATCACAGAGATGCGAATATTACAGTAGATATTGATCGATTAGAAATATTACTCACTCAAACAATGGAGAATTAATGAGAATCTTGATGCTTTATGCCAACGACTTGTTTGATAGTGATCTTGAGGAAAAATCAATAGCAGGAACACAGACTGCCTTTATTGAATTGTCGCGGGCTTTTGAACAATCGGGCGCCGTTGTAAACGTCTATACTGAAACCCTCTTGGCTCTGCATGGCACTAGACGAACTTGGAATCAGTTGAGCGAGGTTGATGGAACTGTTTCATATGATTTAATGATTGTCAATGTTTCTCCTTTTCTTTTTGAGAGCTTCAATCACATCACAGCTAAGAGAAAAATACTGTGGATACACAATGAAGCCAAATACTTGCTGTATTGGAATCGTTTGAAATATTTGATCACATACAGACCTGTGGTAGTTTTCTCAGGCAAATACCACAAATCGACTTTGCCGTTTTTTATTCCTACCGGAGGAAGAAAAATTATTTCTTATGGTATCAGTGAGTCAGTACTTAAAATGACACCTTGTAATCAGGTAGAGAGAAATAAAAAAGTATATTTCACCAGTAATCCACTGAGATCGCTCAGGTGGTTGGTCGATTTGTGGGTTACTGAAATTCATCCCAAATGTCCCGAAGCCGAACTTAATGTTTTTGCTGGTTGGAAAACCTATGGGGCATGGGGCAATTCGGTTAAAAATCGAATGCAAATAGAAGTTGAATATGCCTCTCAATTTTCTGAACAAAAAATTATTATTCGTGATGTGATACCGAAGCATGAATTGTTTCAAGAAATGAAAAATGGTAGAGCAATGTTTTATCGCGGGGACAGGGCTGAAACATTTTGTCTTGCAGTTGCAGAAGCGCAGGCATTAGGGCTGCCTGCTGTTGTCTGTGATTTGGGTTCTATGAATGAACGAGTTGAGCATGGAGTAACTGGGTTTGTTGCCAATACTGATGCTGATTTTGTAAAAAATGCTATTAGGGTTTTAACGGATGATCAATTGTTTGGACCGATGTCGTCAGCAGCAAAGGTTAGGTATGATGGTATGAATTGGTTGAAGGCTGCGAATCAATTTTTAAATATTTGAAGTGGTAGCAGCTCCTTTAGGTCATTTAAAACAATTGGATGGGATAAGGGCTATAGCCGTGTTGCTTGTAATTGTATCCCATTGGTTGCCCGGGAGTATTGCAAGTAGATTTGGATTTGGTGCGATTGGGGTTGATATATTTTTTGTGTTGAGTGGATTTCTTATTACAAGGATTTTAATTGTTGAACGATTAAAGATCTCCGCTGAACCATTAACATATTCGAGAATGAAGTCAATCAAGAATTTTATGGTGCGGAGGTCTTTACGGATTTTTCCCATATACTACTTGTCACTGATTTTACTCGTTTTGTTTGCCAATCAATTGCCAAATCCAGTTGCTCAGGATTGGAGCTGGTATTTTTTTTATCTCCAAAATATACTCTTTTACATCAATCAGGGATGGCCAGGCGGTAAATTGTCACATCTTTGGTCATTGGCTGTAGAAGAGCAGTTTTATCTTTTTTGGCCCTGGTTAATTTTGTTTGTTTCCCAAAAGTGGGTCTTAAAAATAATGGTATTTTCATTTTTAATTGGGATTGCCTCGGTTTATTGCTTAACGAAACTGAAGGGAGGGGCAATGGCTGAGGTATTGACCCCTACATGTATGCAGGCTTTTGCATCTGGCGGAATATTGGCATATTTTCACATTGAAAAAGGTAGCGAATTTCATCAACTTAAGTATCATTTTTTGATTCCTGGTTTGATTTCAATTGCTTATTTGATACTGGGATTGAATAGGGTTTTAACGTTGTATTTTGATTTTCGGACCATCATATCCATAGTCATGGTTGGAGTGATTGCTTTTGTTCTGATTGACTCCAACTCGTTTTTATCTTTACATATTTTAGGAAATCCTGTTTTGGGTTTTTTAGGAAAGATTAGTTATGGAGTTTATCTTTTTCACAATTTTGTTCCTCTTTTGGTGAATGCTTTTTTGCATAAATTGGAAAAAAATAATTTTGGTTCTGAGATTTTGGTCTATAATGAGCATTTGTATGATCAAAGTGTACTTTTTTACAGTATATGCTTTTGTTTGTTGATTTTAATGACAACAACTTCCTTTTACATTATTGAGCAGCCTGTAAATAAGCTTAAACGTTATTTTAAATAAATACGAAAATTAAGGAATGCAATTAGTTTCGACACCAAAAGAAATCATCAGGCCCCACAGGTCATTGTTTGACTTACGATTAATTGAATTGTGGAACTATAGGGATCTTTTACTCATGTTCGTGAAACGTGATTTTTTGGCTTCTTATACACAAACCATTCTGGGCCCACTTTGGTTTTTTATTCAACCAATTTTTACCACATTAATGTTTGTCTTTGTTTTTGGCAATATTGCAGGTATAAGTACAGATGGTCAGCCTAAGATTTTATTCTATTTGAGTGGCCTTGTTATTTGGAATTACTTTTCGGATTGTCTCAATAAAACAGCCAATGTATTTGTGGCCAATGCCGGTATTTTTGGAAAAGTTTATTTCCCTAGGTTGATTACACCGTTGTCCATTATTGTTTCAGGTCTCTTGAGATTTTGTATACAATTCTTCTTGTTTATTGGAGTTTTTATATTTTATTATTTCAAGGGAGAAGTGATTTTTCATTGGAATCTGGCTATTGGTATATTGCCTTTTCTTTTGATATTAATGGCTGGATTTGCATTGGGGATGGGCATGATCATAAGCAGTTTAACAACTAAGTACAGAGACCTGGCCATGTTCATAGGGTTCGGT
>CALPWM020000127.1 GCA_943327275.2 Chitinophaga pinensis | reverse complement strand
GAAACATCCTTACTATAGCATTTTTGCAAATCAGCTATGTAAAAACCACCTACATTATCGTTAGCACTTCCTATAACATTAGCTGCACCAGAAGGATTTTGTTCTGGTCTGGCATCAGGATTAAAAACAAGACAATTTTTCCCTTCTGACCTAACTCGATAATAGTAAAACCTGCCACTACTAACTGCCAAGTTTGTTGGCGAGGCTGTATACAAAGGAGAAGTAATATTAAAATAGTCTTGGGGATATGGCGATTCTAGCCCAAGATTTCCCTGTGCCCATGTTTCCCCAAGCGCTTGCACATAAAAACTTCCTGCATCCAAATGACCATGGCTAGCACTATTATCACCGCCATGCATTCCAACGTATAAAGAATTGTCACTACCAGTATTTTCTAACAAATACATGTATTCAATTCCTTTTAAGTAATCCGATAAAGGCAAACTAGATGAACTGCCCTGTGAAACAAGTGATTTATCATAAAAAAGTAAATCCGTCCATCCATTCATTTTTTCAGCATCTAATGCATTCACTGACAGACAGGCATCAAAATGAGATTTTGCGAGTCCAGAATTTTTAAAATACTTTGAAAACCAGAAGTATGATAAAAATTTATTGGATTTTCCTAGATATAAATAATCGTCTCCAATGGAAGCTGTTCCTACAGGGCCGGACATATAATAAGGAAACCAACCAGTTTTAATAAATCCTGGATTTTCTGCTAAACCATAAGTTGTACTTAAACATCTTTTTAAACTCTCAAAAGCCAAAAAGGTATTCATTAAACCATAACTCCAATATGACATCCCCTCTTCACTTGCCCCATCTGGTTCAAGTGATTGCATGTATTTATTGATTCCATTGGCACATTGAGCAATTACATTGGCGTTGAAAGTTGAATCATATTCATATCCAGCAAGAGCACCCATAATCATTCCGCCGTGACAAATGCCATTCCAATTAGCATTAGACAAATACCATTTCCAAACACCTGTATTTGTTTCTATTTGAGTTTTACCAGGCTGTAAAACAAAATTCTTAATAGCTGTGTATAATCGTAGCCTTTGAGCTGAGGTTAAATAATCATATAAGCCATCTAAGGCCATACCTGCCCCTTTGCTTGCAATACCGGCATCCAAAAAATGTCTATTAGCGCCCCAATCAGGCCAAGAACACATTGCATCTAATTGCTGCCAACATCGAGCGGCATATCGAATATCTTTTGTGAACTGATAAGCCAGAACCAAGTATGGAAGCTGGTTGTTAGAAAATGTATGAATATTAGTGATTCTTAAGCCCGCACCATCTAATCCATAACCTAATATTGGTGAAGTCAATAAACTATTTGCGCGAGCAATGATATTATCATAAGTAGCTTTTGCAAAGGCATCTGACTGAATCAAAGTTTTAATTTGTTCAATTTCAGATGATGAAAATAATAGCCTGGGGTGAATATCTTTCATTTTCATCCCAGTAAAACATTCAGAGATCGTATTAGGGCTAACAGGAATTTTAGCTGCTGAACTGAACAAGCTTCCACCTGTTGATGGAGGAGGCACAACTGGTGAAGTTGTACCTCCTCCAATTGGATCACTATCTTTCTTTTTACATGAGATGAAACTAACAAAAATGATTAACAAAAGATATCGCATGCTTTAATGTTTACCAACCAGGATTTTGTGTAATCAACCCATTGCTTTTAGCAATTTCAGAAAATGGAATTGGATATAAATACATTTTAGAATTGAATACCCTAGGCTCAACAGAAAATCGTTGATAAGAAAATCTGGATGGCCCTGTTGTATTTACCCGCATCCCGCCAAGGGAAACATTTTCGGTTTGATCAGCAATTTTCCATCTACGAACATCAAAAAATCGATGTTCCTCAAAAGCAAGTTCAACTCTTCTTTCATTTCGTATTCTTTCTCTTAACTGTGCTTGAGTGATTCCAACATTGATTATTGGCTGTCCAGCCCTGGTTCTAACTAAATTAATCGCTTCCCTGGCAGATCTAACTGCAGCAACTCCAGCTAATACAGGTTTTGCCTCAGGACCAAAAGACTCATTGGCAGCTTCTGCATAATTTAGCAGCACTTCAGCGAATCGCATCAATATCCATGATTTTGCTCTTGTACCAGATAAAGAGAGATTGTAATTTTCAACGCAAAATTTTCTTAAATAATATCCTGTAGTAGTAGCTCCTTCCTTTGATCCTATTGCATCTGATCCGCCAGCATATGATTCAACTATTCTAGTAGTATTATTATTGTTCAAACCCATTGAAGATCCATTTAAAACAACAATCCAACCTAAACGCTGATCTCTGTTTGCATATGGATTACTAGGATCATATCCAGAGCCAACATCAGAAATGGGTAAACCAGTTGTACGCATCTCAAATGCATCAACAAGGTTTTGTGATGGACAGGTTGCACCTTCACCACCATTCACCATACCAACCGGGTAATTTGCTCTTTCAAAAGTGTTAGAGTTCAATTGAAATGGCCTAGATAAAATAATACCAGAATTGGCTCCCTTACGTGGAGTTAAATTATTGGTGGTATTTTGAGACATAAATAAATCCTTGTAGGATGAATTTAAAAAATTGACATGTGCACAATTTGGATCTGTAAATAGCTGTTGAGCTGCTTCAGCAGCTTTTTGCCAAAGTGAGGAATTGCCTGTTGGATTATTAAGTGGGCTGGCGGCAAATAGTAATGCGCGCAATTTTAATGCAACAGCTGCCGGCTTTTCTACCCTACCCAATCTGTTATTATCAGTCCCCGCATCACCTCTTCCAATACTTTGGCCAGATGGAATTCCGTAGTTAATATAATGATTGGCTAGATCTGTATAAGCAGAATCACATTGTTCCACGATATAGTCAACACATTGTTGAAAAGTAGATCTAGTTACTCCAAATGCTTCATTTACATTAAGCACTTTTTTAACTAACGGGACACCGCCATAACGCTTAATTAATTCCATGTAATAATAGGCACGCAAAAACCTAACCTCTGCTCTTAGCTTTATAAAATCATCAACATCTAAAATATAATTTGCCCTATTATTAATTGTATCAACAACAATTAGTTTCCTGAAATCAGTTGTTTTTTCTAAAAATAAATTTGCATGTCTTATCCCTCTGTAATAATTAGCCCAAACATCATCAGGGTTTGTAAATGGGTCCCAAGCGCCAGCATTAAACCTTTGAAGGTTATTAAATCGTGCATAATCGGCTTCATCTGAACCTGCAGCCAATAAAGCATTTCCACCAAATCTATTAAGTTGTGGCAGATAGTCATAAACACCCATCCCAAAAGCTCTGAGATTAGTAGGCCCAGAGTTGAGAAACAGATCTTCGCTAAAGTTTTGCTGTATTTGAGTATCCAAATGATTTTTTGAACAACCAGTAAAAAGTACACTAGCGGTTACAAAAATCAGTAAAATATTTTTTTTCATAACATCAATTGTAGAAATGACAATATAAAAGGCAGTATTATAATTTAAGTGCAAAACCGAAATTGAAACTTTTCATTGGCGGATGAACAAAAGTATTCATAACCTCAGGATCAACATCAATTTCATTTATTTCATCAAACGTAAATAAATTATTTCCACTAATAAAGAAACGAACTGTGTTCATGCCTGCTTTCTTAGTAATTTTTTCTGAAATTGTATAACCGATTTCTATATTCTGAATTCTAACAAAAGCACCATTTCGTTGCCATAAAGTTGAAGGCCTATTATTGTTATCATTTTGTATCGTTGACAAACGAGGGAATTTTGCATTATCAGCGCGGGTAGGCGTCCAGTAATTGTCTTTTAACCAAGACGTAGGCTTAACTCCACCGTTCAGAAAAGGTATAATCATATTATTATCCAACAAAGAAACAGTTCGCTTTGCAGCACCTTGTATACTGACATTGAGGTCAAATCCTTTACAATCAGCGCCTACATTAAACCCGTAAAATATTTGTGGCAATGAAGTTAATCCAAATGCCTTCCTATCTCTATTGTCTATAACACCATCGCCATTTTGATCTTTATATTTAATATCACCTGGGACGACTGATCCAAATAATTGGGTTGGGCTTGAAGAAATATCGGCCTGATCCTTAAAGAATCCTAAAAACTCTAATACAAAAGGCTGATTGATCGGATTACCCTTTGCCGCTAAATAAGGATCTGAAGGGGCAGGTTCAGCAATATCAATTATTTTATTCTTTGAAAACGATATATTACCTCCAGCATAAAAATTCAGTGAACCCAATTTTTGATTGTAGATAGTTTCAATTTCGCCACCAGAAGTTCGTGTTTTCCCCCTATTAATACTACTAAATGTAGCCCCCATTAACGAGGGAACATAGTTATTAGGATTAATAAAAATATCTGATCTATTTTCAATAAAATAGTCTGCTGACAAGGATAACGATTTTAAAATAACTGATTCAAACCCAATATTATACCTTGCAGCTTTTTCCCATGTTACATTGGGATTGGCAAGAGCGCTTTGATTAAACATAGGTGCATTTACACCTAAATTATTACCAATTAAAAAGTTTCCTATTCCATTATAATACTGGTTATAAATAAATCTACCAACGTTACCTGTATTGTCATTTCCCAGCAAACCTGCAGACATTCTTAATTTTAGAAAGCTTAAAAACGTCTGATTAGACATGAACTTTTCATTACTCATGACCCAGCCCGCAGATAACGCAGGAAATATCCCGAATCGATTCCCTTTTGGGAAATTTTCCGATCCGCTATATGCAACATTTAAATCTGCAAAATAACGTTTGTTGAAATTGTAACTAACCCTTCCCATTAAACGCTGTTTGGCAAATGGCATATCGGAACCATCTCCATTAAATTTTTCTTGGAAATAAATTAAAGAGGAATATAAAGAATGTTTACTCCATTTTTTTTCATATTCGGAACCTCCTAATAAAGAAGTTCTATTAAACTGATTCCCATTTCCTTGAGTGATAGTAAAATTATTATCAACTGTTCCTCTTGTGAAAACATCGTATGGAATCACGCCTGGAGTTGAGATAAGGTCTGGCCGTGGAATAACTTCATCAAAGTACAACGGCCTTGTTTTATTGTAAGTATCAAAGAAAAAATTACTGAAATTTAGTTGCCAGAAAAATTTAAGCCCTTTTGTTATAAAATCCATGTTCCCGATCAACTTAACATTTGCATCTACAGTTCGGTCATTGATTGACTGATATCCACGTTGTAAAATAGAGGCAGAAGGATTATCCGCATATCCTTGTGCACCTCCCCATTTTCCCTGTTCTGTCCTGACTGCATAAGGAATAAACAATGACATAGATCTCCATAAAGCATTTTCAGATGCATTAGGAAAATATTTGTTCATCATAGTTGCACGAAGATTTGCTTGCGCACTTAAGAAAGAAGTAATATTTACATCAAAATTGGCTCTTAAATTGTATCGCTTAAGATTATAATTAGTGTTACTTGAACGATCATTATCTGTGCCAGCGTATAACCCTTTATAATCAGCATATCCCATTGCAAGAAAATACTTAACATCTTGTTTACCCCCTGTAAATGATAAAGTATAATCTTGGCTTAATGCATTTGGACGAACAACTTGATCAAACCAATTAACATCAGGATATAAATAAGGATACGCTTGATTGTTAAAGAATTTAACAATGGAATCATTTCTGAAATAGCCATCCCTGATTGATCGACCGTCATTCAACATTCCTACATTAAAAAGCTGAGCATAATCCCCATTGTTCACCAATTTTGGCAAAAATCGCGCAGAGTGAATCCCAAATCGAGAACTAAAATTAATATTTGTTTTATTTGATTCAACTCCACGTTTTGTTGTTATAAATACAACACCATTAGCGCCATCCATTCCAAACTGTGCTAAGGCTGCAGCATCTTTCAGTACCGTTACACTTTCAATTTCTTCAGGGAGTAAAGTAAACCAATTAGATTCAAAACCATCTACTAAAACCAATACACTATTGTCCTGAAATGTCTGTCTACCTCTGATGAATAAAGAAGGAAAATCAGTATTACCTGGAGAACCGCCACCCTGTTGTACATGAAGGCCACTTAACTGTCCAAATAATGTGTTACTTAAGAACGGAGTATTGATTTTTTTTAATGTTTCACCACTCACTGAAGATACCGAACCAGTAATGTATTTACGTTGAATACGATTAGCAAATGGAACTTGAATGATTTGATCTATAAAAGTACTTTTGGAATCGCTGCCTTTGGTTGTAATAGAATCATTTACTATATTAAGAGCAATTTGTGCATCAAGCGTGTTGAATAACATCATTGCAAAAAAGGTAATCAATAGGTACCGACGCATATTATAATATAAAGCCATAAGATTCATTTTATAGGTTAATGTTTACCAGCCT
>CALPWM020000126.1 GCA_943327275.2 Chitinophaga pinensis | reverse complement strand
ATTGAGTACAGGGGTACTTATGCCACCTTCTGGTAATTTGTTGGTTACTGCTGCTGCATCAGGATTGGATTCATTGGCCAAGGCATTGAATTTTGCAGCAACTGGTGCAGGAGGTGATCCAACTTTAGTAACAACATTTTCTTCAGCATTGCTGACGGTATTTGCTCCAACCAATGCTGCATTTACTGCTCTGCTTACTGGCCTGGGTCTTACAGACATCACACAAATTCCGATGGCCACATTGATTGCCACATTGAAACTTCATGTAGCTGCCGGACGGGTTTTTTCCTCTGATTTGACCAATGGCAACCTCACGATGATTTCAGGTGGAACGACGGTTGTTAATCTCTCCAACACTTCAACCGGGCCTACCCTTTCTGGTCCTGGGAATAACACGAATACCGCTAAGATCACGAAATTCAACATTGTTGCAAGGAATGGTGTAATCCATTTGATTGACAAGGTGTTACTTCCATGATGAAATTTTTATCCCATATGTACAAGTTTGGTTTGGGTGACAATCGGTTATAATACTCATCCAAGCCAAACTTGTATATTTAGTTCTTCAGCCGTTGTCTCAATTGTGTATCGTATAGCGATGATGGGTTAAGGGCTGTTTTGCCATTGCCCTCATTAAAACTTTTTACCCTGCCTTTGAGGAATCCATCCAACGGCGTATAGCTTCCTCC
Organism: Chitinophaga pinensis; assembly: GCA_943327275.2. Classification (GTDB taxonomy): domain Bacteria; phylum Bacteroidota; class Bacteroidia; order Chitinophagales; family Chitinophagaceae; genus Pollutibacter. Next base: position 5,750 of record CALPWM020000126.1, on the reverse strand, counting down.
AATCAAGTAATTTTTACCTGAAACCCAGGGATCCTGGCATACAATTGTTTTGGCAACTGGGTTCCATATTACCTGCGTAACGCCAGTCCACCCATGTCCGCTCCCAAGATGCCCCCGGTCTTGTACATTGAGTTGTCCATCTGTTCTTATGTTATCATAGAGCGTTCCAGCTGCCCAGCGGTGGTGTGGGCCAATGTCACTGTGTGAATTTTCTGCTGTGCAGTCCCAAAACACATTGGGACCACAAACTTTTGATCCCGTAGCATAGTCGTGCCTTGCATCCCTGCTGTAGCAATGCATGACAAGATTCTGTTGTCCATCATTGCTGAATGAATACCTTCTTCCACCGGTGATGATCGATTTGGCATCCAAGCACCGGCTATTGGTTACTGTGATATTTTTGGCTTGGGTCTTCAGCGCAACACAACCCACGCCAAAAAACTGCGACTCCACTTCGCGTACCCAACTGTTTTCCACCTTGTCCATTTGAATGGCAATCCACCCATGATTTTCAGCAGTGTCTGATTCAAATTCGGAAACAAACGTTATTTTCTCGATACCAACATGTTTGATGCGGCCTGGATATTGAAAGGCATAAACGTGGCTCTCCATGTATTGCTGATCCAATTCCATCATCAATGGATTATCCATAGTAATTGTCAATCCATTGATGGCCATAATTTTTCTTTGAAACTGAAAACGGTATCCAGCAGCCTTCCATTGTTGGGTGCCTGGACGTTCAACAATTCTATCCATGTGAAGTGCCCTTATCCATTGATCATTGGCTTGCATTTGCAGAATGACTTCATCGCCAACAGAAAGGTTTTTGGTGTCATTGAGTTCAATCGTAAAACTTCCGGTTGGCATGAAAACATTTGTAACCTTTTTTCTGGTGCCCTTGATCTCAATTGGGTTCCCTTTACCCCCAACCAAGACAAGGGATCGTTGAACTGTTCCCCTTGCAATCAAAACAGTGGAACTGCCCGATCCACGCAGCACAACACCTGATGAGTCTATCTTAAGGATTCCGGGTATGCGGTAAGTGCCGGGCAACAACTCAACTGCACCACGAAAGCCTGCACTGTTCATGGTTTTTGTTGATACAAGATTGATGGCCTGCTGGATATTGGCTTGGTCATCAACTCCAGGCGAGACCTTGATGACTGTTTCGATATGGGGAATTGTTTTTTCACCATGATAGTAGCCAACCCTGCTGAAATCAGGGATAGTATTGCCTCGTCCATCAGCCTTGTAAACCAGCTTGTTTTTCCCATCTGTTTTCACAAGCGACGAACTCCATTGATCTTGTGCCATTAGAACATGACATATCAAGATGCTTACAAAAGCAAGGCTGCCATTTTTCATGGTAAATTTTTTATTTCTGGATATTACTTACATTCAATCAAACACCACAAGCTAATGAAAATGCCTTAAAGCCGGGCTCAAATATTTAAGATGCCCGATCTCAATCCTTTGGTTTTTCTGTGTATTTTACAGTTTGTAGACGATCAATAGAAAACAGAAATCAATTCATATGAATCAATTCCGGGTAGCTTCTTTTCTTGTTCTTGCCTTTCTCTGCTTTGCCGCAAAGCCCCATCAAGGTAAATCTGTACTTATTATTGGTGATTCCATTTCCATTGGATATACCCCTTTTATAAAAACTGCATTGTCACCAAACGTTGAAGTGGCCCATAATCCCGGCAATGGTGGTTCCACTCTAAGGGGAATGGAAAGCATGGACAAATGGCTTGACAACCGTGATTGGGATGTTATCCTGTTCAATTTTGGCTTGCATGACATGGTGCACAAGGATAGCAGTGGGAAGTATGATGTCGTCAATGGTACAATTGCTGTTCCGTTGAAGGAGTACAGGAAAAACCTTGAAGCGATTGCAGACAAGTTGAATGAAACAACAGCTAAGGTGATTTTTGTTTCAACCACCATGGTGCCTGAAGGTGCAAGTGGCCGCAAAACTGCATCTGTGCCAGCGTACAATGAAGTGGCACTAAAAGTGATGAAGAAGAAAAACATACAGGTCGTTGATCTCTATCAACCTTCCCTGGAAATTCATCCCAATAATTCAAAGCCCAAAGATGTGCATTATACCCCCAAGGGCTATGAATTACTCGCTGAAATTCTTGTGAAGGAAATCAAGGAGGCGTTGAAGGGCTAGTGAATGTCTTGAAGGAAATTTTATTGTAAAAGCAATTGACATTATAACGTAAAACCTTCTGAATCCAGAGGGTTTTGCTTTGTATATGTTGCTAGGCCAGAGGATCAATACGATGGGCGGGCTTTTTAGCACAAAAGTTAGTTCGGAGAACTGACTTTCGGCTACCACAAAACTGTCAAGCGGAGACGAAACCCCGCCTATTGCCAATGTGCTGTTAGGCGTATGTGCTTCTGTCATTCGGTTACGCTGGTTCTTTAGATTTGTCGTAATTGTCAACGATTTTCAAAAGTGTTGCAGAATGTTTAAAGATGTCGGCTAAAGAATTGATTTCATTTTTTACTTCTTTCTTTTGGTCGTCAAGTGTTACGAAAAACTTCTTACTTCCGTTTAAATTAAGCTGCAAAGTATAATTACTAAAGACATTTGCAAATTGAACCACTAGTTGTATAAATTAATTTTTAACTTTAAATTTGTACCCCAAACCGATTGATAAAGTATGAGGGTTTTCAATAAAATTCTTAAAAGGATACAAGGCAATATAAATTTGCGATGTGAAATAAAATTTCTTCTTGCCTACTTTCAAATTGTATAACAATCCTAACTCAGGCATAAGCTTATTGGTTATGAGTGTTGGCTCATGAAAAATAGTGTGGTTACCAGTTAATTTTGAATAGTAAAGCCTTCCTCCTCCAACTACATACAAACTATTATTAAAGCGCTTGTTTCCCAGCGTTCCTCCAATCCCTGCAACTTGCACCCAATTGAAGAATTTACTACTTTCAAGTGAAAATTGATTTGATAAATTGATAGGAAACTGCAACTGCGTTAATGCAATCCATGCAAAACATCTTTTAATGTTTTGTTGATATGCAAATGAAAGGGTTTGAGAAAAATTCCAGCCTAGCCCACCATTCACCTCAATGCTTTTAAATTTTTCTGATTGATAGGTAGGTACGGTTTCTTGTGCATTTAGGTTTAAAGTGACCAATACAAGGAATGAGGCTATTAATAAATGAAGCTTTTTCATGAGACAAGAGGTTTATTTATTTTTGTAATAAAATTCAAGACCTGTTTCAGCGTTTTCTTCTGCCGATGTGGTATGTCCTCGGTTTTTTAATTTTTGATAGGCAAGTTTGCAATTTGGATAAAAGGTGGACAACCGATAGTTCCATTCTTGTGCACCGAGGACTATAGCTTCTTCCAGTTGGCCACAGCCCGTAAATACCAAATTATCAATTGCTGAATTACTTGCTCTAGTATCAGTTTCATATTGAAATAAAAGATTGTTGTCGTACCATAAAGAAGGACTTAAAGTCAGGTAATTGTGAAACACATTGGGATGTTTAGTGAAAAAATAACAGGTTAATAATCCTCCATAGGAATGACCTATCAACACCCTGCTCTTTGCAGTAGTATCAACTGAATAGTCGCTTTCAATTTTCGGAATGAGTTCTAATTCAATAAATTTTGTATAGTTTTCACTTCCGCCCCCAACATCAGAAATAGGTGTTGGTGTAAAATCTCTTTCCCTGTTATTTTTAGAACTTATTCCTATAACAAAAGCATTTTGTTTGTTGTATTTAGAGCTTTGTTCCTCGGTTATTTTGGCAATTTTATCATATCTAAAATATGAGGCATCGGCATCTAAAACATATATTGATTCATACTTTAAATAGGGATTATATTCTTTCGGCAACACAACCCAAATAGTATAGTCCGAACCGGTGTTGTTGGAGTGGATGGAAAATTCCTTTATTTGATTTGGTTTTATTTCTTCCTTTGTACAGGAGTTAAATAAAAATGATAAACCAATAAAATAGAATAAGAAATGTAGATTTTGGATTTTATTCATTTGAGTCATTGTTTTTAAAGTTTTATCAAATTATTTTTTTCGTTTTGGTCAATTCAAGGTAGCGTGTCTCGGCATTACGCCTAACGTTTTCGGGCTTGGCGAAGGTGGCGATTTTCCCCACAAATGTTGATGCGGAGAACCAAACTTTGATTAACCACAAATGTGTCTGCGGAGCACTGACCGCCACTTTTGCCAAACCCGTGTTAGCGGCTGTTCTTCTGTCCGTCCGATATTTTTCTCATTAACATTTCTAATGGCCCGTTCTTAAATTTTTTAGTCCAAAAATAACTAAATGTGCAACAGAGCAAAAAATATGCAATTGCATAAGTCAAAATGATAATTGGATCTGTCGGGATTTCTTTTAGTAAGTCATAACTAAGCGTTTTGCCTGTAATTATTGATAAAAAAATAAGACCCAATACTAAATGTGCAATGTAATGTGTCAATGTCAGTTGTCCTGTTGATGCCAATATCTTAGCAATTTTGGTGTCACCAACTTTATTACCAATTAAAATGAAAATGCTTATTAATATTAGTCCGAATGAAGCAGTACCCAACATAAACGGCACAAATGGAGGAAGATAATCCGCAGTCAGGTAAAACACTAAATCTTTGTTTTGTGTCATTGAAGTAGCAAACGATTGTATTAAAAAAGTGATTAGGTAAACTATAATACCAATTAATAAAACCCTTTTTGGTGTATTGTTATCTTTCCAGTCCAAACGTCCTAAATGCATACCTAAAAAGAAATAAGATATCCAAGGGAAAATCGAATTCCAACCATTGTAAAAAGTATTTCTTAGAAAGCCTTTTAAAGTCCAAAAGTCATTATACATCAAGGTATCAAAATTCCAGCCCGTTTCGTATGGAATAATTGTCAATAGAATGTGAAAAACAATGATGGCTGCTGCTGCCGCATATAAAAAATATTTTTTCGGAAAGAAAATGAATAAAACAGCAATGTGCATATAACCACCATAAAAGTGTAATATGTCAGCAGGCCACCAAAGGTAAAAGACAACACCCAAAACGAATAGAAACGAGGAACGCTTTGTAATGATGCTTTTGATTTTATTTCTTTCATCCAGCGTATAATCGTTTCTGTTTGTCATTAACGCAACACCCATTCCTGAAAGCATTACAAACAAGGTGCTGGAATTGCCATTGAATAAGTTTAGAAAACCACTTAGTCCAGTATGATTAGTATGGCTTCCAAAAACTGTATTAAAATTTACAATAAACATTCCGAAAATCGCATAGGCTCTTGCCAAATCGAATCCTATAATTCTTGTTTTCATTTTTCTATTTCAGTTAAGTTTGACTTCAAAATTCAGAATAAAAAAACAAAAGAAATTTGACTTAGGTCAAATAATAATATTTATTAAATTTTAGCTCTTATTCTGCTTAATGTTTCTAAAGAGATACCGAGATAGGAAGCAATGATGGTAAGCGGAATGGACTGAATAATATGAGGACTTTTATTAAGAATTTCTAAGTACCGTTCTGTTGCAGTTAAAGTATGAAATTGAAACAATCTGTTTTCTACCCATATACCATAGTATTCAGCAAACATTAAATCTAGAGTTAACAATTTGGTATATTTTGCTTTAGCATCTTGAAAGGCTTGATAGTGAGTTATTGAAACGGTAACATCAGTTAAGGCTTCTATAAACTCCCTGCTTGGTTGTTGCAAACTATAACTATCAAATGAAACCGCTAAGT
>CALPWM020000125.1 GCA_943327275.2 Chitinophaga pinensis | reverse complement strand
CCAGCCCGTTTTAAAATCCAATATCCTATGAAAAACCGTAGTGAAGGTATAGGAATTAAACAAAATCAAACAATATTGTGAATGAAATTCCTTAAACAGACACAAAATGTTGATTTTCAATTTATTAAACATTAATATATTCCAATCATCTCAAGGCCTTATTGATAACTCACTGTACTTTAGTTGCAAAACAACATTATATTGAAAGATAAAACCTGTTTAACAAAATTTTATTGGGCTTCCCAGCCTTTTATCCAACTTTAATAATTTTATTTGTTGTAAACCTACTCATATGTCATCCAACACAAAACCTAGAATCCTGCTTTGCGAAGACGATCCGAATCTTGGACTCGTATTGAAAAATTTCCTGGAACTCAATGACTATGAAGTGATACTGGAGCGCGATGGTCGGTTGGGTCTTGCCGCATTCCAGCGTGAAAAATTTGACATCTGTCTGTTGGACGTAATGATGCCCAAAATGGACGGCTTTATGTTGGCTGAAGAAATCAGGGACATCAATCCAGACATCCCTTTGTTTTTCCTTTCTGCCAAATCGATGAAAGAAGATCAAATCAAGGGCTACAAACTTGGAGCAGATGACTATATCACCAAGCCATTCGATTCTGAGCTATTGCTGTTTAAAATCAAAGCCATCCTCAAAAGAAACGAAGAGCAAAACAGGGAACAAGAAAATACAGAATATGACCTTGGCAAATATCATTTTATTCCAAAATTGCGTGAGCTCTCTGCAGATGGAACAAAGGTGACCCTTTCACCCAAGGAAAATGAACTCCTGAAAATGTTGAGTGAATACAAGAATGATTTGTTGCAAAGAGAATTGGCCCTCAAGAAAATCTGGGGCAATGACAACTACTTCAATGGCAGAAGCATGGATGTTTACATTGCAAAACTGAGAAAATACCTCAGGGAAGATCCGAATGTTGAAATTGTGAATATCCATGGAAATGGATTTCGCCTCATCGTCAAATAAGGACTCATTGCATTGAATCCTTGTGGCTTCAATGGTGTGTGTGTGATCAAAACAGCAAATTGTCATTGGGCCTTTGTGGCGTACGCCCAAGATGTTCATAGGCACGTCGTGTTACCTCCCTACCCCTCATGGTTCTTTGAAGGAATCCTTCCTGAATCAAAAATGGTTCGTACACATCTTCAATTGTTCCAGCTTCTTCACCAACCGCTGTTGCAATGGTCCCCAACCCGACGGGGCCACCCTTGAATTTATCGATGATGGTTGTCAGGATCCTGTTGTCCATCTCATCTAGCCCGTGCTCATCTACATTGAGTGCCTTCAAGGCATGCTTTGTAATGTCCATGGTGATGACGCCATTGCCCAGCACCTGTGCAAAATCCCTGACCCTTTTGAGCAAGCCATTGGCAATCCTTGGCGTTGCCCTGCTCCTGCGGGAAATTTCACCAGCAGAATCTGAAGTGATTTTGGTATTCAAAATGCCAGCAGACCTTGTGATGATTCTCTCCAACACTTCATTTGAATAATATTCTAGCCTGGACTTGATGGCGAACCTTGACAGCAATGGCGCTGTGAGCAATCCACTTCTTGTTGTGGCGCCAATCAGGGTGAAAGGATTAAGATTGATTTGGATGGTCTTGGCACTGGGTCCGCTGTCGATCATGATATCAATCTTGTAATCTTCCATGGCTGAATAGAGGTATTCTTCCACCACATTGCTCAACCGGTGTATCTCGTCAATGAACAATACATCATTGGTCTCAAGGCTGGTCAGAAGACCTGCCAGGTCTGCCGGCTTTTCAATCACAGGGCCTGATGTTTCTTTGATGTTGACGCCCATTTCCCTTGCCACAATTCTGGACAAGGTTGTCTTTCCTAAGCCAGGCGGTCCATGGAACAAAACATGATCCAGTGACTCAGATCGCATCTGTGCAGCCTTGATGAAGATCTTGAGGTTCTCGATGATTCCGGGCTGACCTGAAAAATCTTCAAGGCTGGAAGGACGAATGGTATTTTCGTACTCCGCATCAGGAGAAATCGAAGATTTTCCAACTGGATCTAAATGTGGGTTCATGCCTTGTGAAATTACACCAATAGAACGGAAGGAAAGCAAAATATTCAATTAAGGATGGGCATTGGGGAAACCCCTGAATGCTGCATTTTGCTAACCCAGGACTACATTGATCATTTTGTTTTTTACGTAAATTATTTTTTTGGGGGGCTTCCCTTCCAACCATTTCATGACGATCGGATCTACCAAAACCAATGCCTCAACATCTGCCTGCGTAGCATTGATATCCAGGTTCAAAGTAGTCCTGGTTTTGCCGTTGATGGCGACAGGATATTCTTTGGAGGTTTCAACAAGGTATTTCTCTTCTACCGCTGGATAACTGGCATCAAGTACTGACCCTGATTGCCCCAGTACAGCCCACAATTCCTCAGCAATGTGTGGAGCATAGGGTGCCAGGACCACAAGGAATTGGGCAAGCAGGTCTTTGGAGTGACAATGCAGATCGGTCAAATCATTGACCCCAATCATAAAGCTGCTCACTGCTGTGTTGAAAGAAAAACGTGCAGTATCTTCTTCCACTTTCTTCACCATTTTGTAAAACGCCTTCCATGCTGCATCTGAAGCCGGTATATCATTGAATACAGCACCTTTCTCCACATCAAAAAACAGGCGCCACAATTTTTTCATGAAGCGATGCACCCCTTCAATTCCTTTGGTATCCCAAGGCTTGTCCTGTTCCACTGGACCAAGGAACATCTCATACATCCTGAAGGTATCTGCTCCATAGCGCTCTACAATGTCATCAGGATTGACCACATTGAAATAGCGCTTGCTCATTTTTTCCAGCCTGCTTCCACATTTGTAGACCCCGTCTTCTGTGATAAACGTTGCCTCAGCAAAATCAGGTTTCCATTGTTTGAAAGCTTCCATATCAAGATCCAGTCCATCTACCATGCTAACGTCAACATGCAGTTCATCGGTTTCATGCTGATCTTTCAAACCTGCAGAGACAAACTTTTTCGTACCCCTGATCCTGTAGACCAGCCTGGAGTCTCCTCCAATCTTGCCCTGGTTCACAAGGCGTTTAAACGGTTCGTCAAAACCAATGTACCCAAGGTCAAACAATGCTTTGGTCCACATGCGGCTGTAAAGCAAATGTCCTACCGCATGTTCAGTTCCTCCGATATAAAGATCTACCTGCCCCCAATAATCGCTGGCTTCCCTGCTGCAAAAGGCATCAGTATTTTTAGGGTCCATGTAGCGTAAAAAATACCAACTGCTTCCTGCATAGCCAGGCATTGTATTGACCTCTCTTGTACCACCTTCGAATGCTGCCCACTCAGGAAGATTCGCCAGCGGACCCTGCGCATCCGGACCAGGCCTAAGGTCTGTCATCGGAGGAAGCACAACAGGCAATTCAGATGATGACAGCGGAGCAGCCACCTCCGCTTTCCAAACGATGGGGAATGGCTCTCCCCAATAGCGCTGGCGGCTGAAAGCGGCATCCCGCATTTTATAATTGGTATGGCGTTTGCCTATTCCCAAAGCTTCTAATTTGTCTAGTGCAACAGCAATGGCATCAGACATGAGCAAACCATTGAGGAAACCACTGTTTTCAAGCTTGGCTTCTTTTGTGGGGTTGGCCTCAGTGCCATCATAAAAAGAGCCAATGATATTGGTGATGGGAATGTTGAAATGGTTGGCAAACTTGAAATCCCGCTCATCGCCGCAAGGTACGGCCATGATGGCACCGGTTCCATATCCTGCAAGCACATATTCACTGATCCAAACTGGAATTTTCCTGTCCTCAAATGGATGCTTACAGTAGCTGCCACTGAAAACACCTGTAATCTTTTTTTCCGCCATCCGCTCACGCTCACTCCTGCTGTTCACGTATTCAATATAACTGTTAACAGCAGCAGCCTGTTCCGCTGTGGTGATGGAGGCTACCAGCTCATGCTCCGGAGCAATGACCATAAAATCAATACCAAAAATGGTATCAGGTCGGGTGGTATACACCTTGAGTTTGGAGACTTCTGCAGATGCTTGCGCAAGATCGAGCTCAAAATCAATTTCAGCGCCAAAACTTTTTCCAATCCAGTTGGACTGCATGTCTTTCATGCTTTCACTAAAATCCACAGTTTGGAGCCCTGCCAGCAGGCGCTCAGCATATTCGGTTATCCTGAGATACCATTGGCGCAACTTCTTTTTTACAACAGGATGCCCTCCTCTTTCGCTCACACCATTGATGACCTCGTCATTGGCCAGAACGGTACCCAATGCCTCACACCAGTTTACTTCACCAATCCCACAAAAAGCAAGGCGATAGTGCATCAGTATTTCAGCTTTTCTTTTTTCTGAAAATGCCAACCATGCTGATGCTGTAAAGGAAAGATTCTTCTCTCCAGGGCAAGGATGGGAGGCATTGCCCTCGGATTCAAAACTGGCCATCAATTCACTGATTCTTCTGGCTTTCTGCTGCCTGCGATCCATCCAGCTGTCAAACAACTGCAGGAAAATCCACTGTGTCCATTTGTAATATTCCTTATCTGAAGTCCGCACTTCACGCTCCCAATCATAGCAGAAGCCGATCTTGTCCAACTGAGACCTGAAGGTGGCGATGTTCTGATCGGTTGAAACAGCAGGTGGAATTCCATGTTCAATGGCATACTGCTCTGCGGGAAGACCAAATGAATCATACCCCATTGGATGCAAAACATTGAAACCTTTCAAGCGTTTGTAGCGGCTGAACACATCGCTGGCAATATATCCCAAGGGGTGACCCACATGAAGACCGGCCCCGCTTGGGTAGGGAAACATGTCCAACACATAATATTTGGGCTTGGTGCTATCATTTGATACTTTATACGCATTGCTTGCCTTCCAATTCTCCTGCCATTTCCGTTCAATATTCCTGAATGCGTACTCCATTTCTGTTGCTTTAATCGGGCCTGTAAAAAATTAACCTTTCCTCTAGGAACCGCAAAAATACACAAACGCTTTAAAATTGCTATTTTTGACATGATTACACTGGTTAACTGAGGAACAAAATCCAAACCGAACATGACAGCACAGCGCAATGCATCGATGAAACGCAGCAAACCATCCTATTTTATGGCCATTTTAGGGGTCGCCCTTGTGCTCTTTATCCTTGGAATGCTGGGATGGCTTGTCATCAACGCCAGCAAATTGGAAAGCTATTTCAAAGGCAGCGTGCAAGTCAATGCATTTGTTAGGGATGGCAGCCCAGATCGGGAAATCGATATCGTAAGAAAATCAATTGAAAGCAAGCCCTATGCCCGCAATGTAGAGTTTGTTACCAAAGAAGCTGCAAGAGCAAAATTCATCGGTGATGGCAATGAGGACTGGAACAAGGTCTTGGACTACAACCCACTTCCGGCAAGTATCGACTTTTTCCTGGAACCGGCATACGTGAACAAGGACAGCCTTAAAATAATCACCAAAGAGATTACCAAGAACTTCATCATCAGTGAAGTGAAGTATCCTGATGCCGTTGTAAGCAACCTGAACAATATCGTCAAAAAAACAGGATATTTTCTGTTGGCACTTGCAGGGGTACTCGCCCTGATCGTGATCATCCTGATTGACAATACCATCAAGCTGGCCATGTTCTCCAACCGTTTCCTGATCAAAACCATGCAGATGGTGGGCGCAACAAGGTGGTTTATCTCAAAACCGTTTGACACCAAGGCCATCCTGAACGGACTTGCCAGTGCCGTCATTGCCATTGCAGCACTTGTCCTCATCATCTATGGCGTAGAAAACTGGTGGCTGCCTGAAATCAAGGCCCTGAGAGACAACGGCATGCTGGCATTGCTTTTCACAGGTCTTATCCTTATTGGAATTAGCATTACCTTCATCAGCACACACAGGAGTGTGATGAAGTACCTTAAAATGAAACTGGACGATTTATATTGATAAACTATACTACATGGAAACGAAGAACAACACAATTTTCGGAAAGGATAACCTGAGATGGATGCTGATAGGACTTGTCGTGATAGCGATAGGGCTTGTTTTGATGGCAGGTGGAAAAGGTGAAGACCCCAATGTATTTGCAGAAAATGAAGTTTACAGCATGAAGCGCATCACCTTGGCTCCACTCATGATTGTTGCTGGGCTGCTCATTGAGGTTTATGCCATCATGAAGAAATCCAAGAAGTAGTTTCCACATTTTCACCTCTTTTTCATGAATACATTCCAGGCCATCATGTTGGCCATCATCGAAGGCATTACAGAATTTCTTCCCGTGTCTTCAACAGGCCATATGGTCATTGCCTCTGCGTTTTTCAATATCGGTGATGACCCTTTCACCAAATTATTTGAGGTGGTGATACAGTTCGGGGCCATTCTTTCTGTTGTTGTTTTGTACTGGAAGAAATTCATGGACTTCAAACGTGTCAGTTTTTATTTCAAGCTTTTTGTGGCCATCCTTCCTGCCCTG
>CALPWM020000124.1 GCA_943327275.2 Chitinophaga pinensis | reverse complement strand
TCCCTGAAATGGTGCAGGTAACAAAGACTTGTTTGAACAATTCATTTAATCTCAATTGAACTGTATCGCGAATTTCTGTTGGAGTAAGGCCTTTTACAGCTATGGAACCCAAAAATGGAACTTGAACGAACCCGTCCCTGTCAATCAAAAGACCTTCTGATTCAGCCTTGTTTCCTTGGTTATTAAAAAGTAGATTGCTCTCAGCATCTCCTGTAATGATATTGAGTAAAATTCTATCTCCAGGGTATACCTTTTTTACAGATTCTCTTACCAAACTGTCAATCTCAATCTGTCCTGCAGTAAGGTCAGGGAAATACATCGCTTTCTTTGCAGGCGTGCATCCATCCAAAAAAACAAGGGACAGTGTCAACATCAGCCCCCAAATACAGAAAATGGGTTTAAATAGTCTAAATGGTTTTTTCATTAAGCTGCGATTTTGGTGAAACATAGGCGTTGTGATCATTGTACCAATTCAGGAATTTTTCTAATCCATACTGGATTGATGTAGTAGGAAAATAACCGGTTAATGATGCCAAAGCCGAAATATCTGCATAAGTGGTATGAACATCCGTTTCTTGCATGGGCAAACTGTTGATCAAGGCTTTTTTGAACAACTTGTCCTCCAGCAGTGTGATAAAATCTTTCATGTACACTGGAGCTGCATTGCCGATGTTGAGGATGCGCTTGGGAACTTCAGGTGATGTGGCAACAGGCGGCTTATCCAAAAGCCTTGAAATCCCTTCCACAATATCATCTACATAGGTGAAGTCCCTGTACATATCACCGCCATTGAAAAGGCTGATTTCCTGGTTATTGGTAATTTTGTCAGCAAAACCGTAATAGGCCATGTCTGGCCTTCCCCAAGGTCCATAGACAGTGAAAAATCGAAGTCCAGTTGTGGGGATTCTGAACAAATGGCTGTAATTGTATGCAAAAAGTTCGTTGCTTTTTTTTGTTGCTGCATAAAGAGAGACAGTATCATCTGTCATGTCTGTTTCTACAAATGGAACTTTAGTAGAATTCCCATAAACACTGGAAGAGCTCGCGTAAATCAGGTGATTAACTGGGTGTTTGCGGCAGGCTTCAAGGACATTATAAAATCCAATTATATTGGAGGCGATGTATGCATCCGGATTGATCAAGCTGTATCGAACACCCGCCTGGGCAGCCAAATGTACCACTACATCAAAACCATTGGAATCATTAAAAATCTGTTGCAAAAAACTACTGTCACTGATGTCACCCTTTATAAACCTGTATTCTGCAAACCGCTTGCTCTCAACAAAATTTCCGTCAAGAACCTTAGATGGATCAATGCCGGATTCCATCAAACGGGCATGTTTAAGTCCGATGGGATAATAATCGTTTAAATTGTCAATTCCCACCACCGCATGTCCGTCACTTGCAAAGCGGTTGACACAATGGAAGCCAATAAATCCTGCAGCACCTGTAACGAGAATTTTCATTTGAAATTTGGAGAGAAAAAGCCCCTCACAATTGAATTGAAGGACATTAAAATGTAGATTTGGCAGGGCTTCGCCACCTCAGTCCCAGTGGAGAATACAAGAACTGGCTTGATGCAATTATGGGGTTGAAATAGATTTCAATGCCTCAAAGAAAAGCTTGATGTAAAACTACGTTTTTGCAATTTTGGGGACCCTGACTAGATGTAGGGAGATGGGCTTAATTGAATCAAACAATGCGATTTTTTATCGCCATAGAAATTGCTTCGCCCAATGAGTTAACACTTAATTTTTCGTAAATCTTTTTGATATGCGCATTGACAGTATTGTACGTTATGTCTAACCTGGATGCAACCATTTTATAACTGAGGCCTTCTGTTAACAGAAGCAAGACTTCTTTTTCCCTGTTAGTGAGATCCTGAGAGAGTAGGTTTTTGGGACTTTTTTCTGTATTGAAATATTTTGCAACACGAAGTGCAATTGAGGGGGTCATTACAGCCCCACCATTGAACACATCCTCAATGCATTGAATGATTTTTTCTCCGGTAGTACTTTTAAGAATATAGCCTTCTGCACCTGCTTTTAAGCTAAGGAATATTTTTTCATCATCGTCAAACACGGTCTGCATGATGACCTTAATGCCGGGGTAAAGCTCTTTTATTTTGGCGGTAGCGAAAATCCCATCTATGGTAGGCATCCTGATATCCATTAAGATAACATCAGGATTGCTCTGCAGCTTGCTCGCATAATTGATACAATCGGTATATGTTCCAACACATTCGATCTGCTCATTGATACTGAACAAAGCAGTCAAACTGACCAGTCTTTCCTCGCTGTCATCAAATACAACTACCCGGATCATTGTATAAAATTATTGGATATTGGGTAAAAGTATTGGAAACGGGCTGAATTCTAAAGACTAATACTAGTGATAGGAATCATACATTCTACTGATGTGCCATTGGGCTTAAGATTGCTTATTAAAAAATGACCATTGAGTTGAGCTGCACGATGTTCGAGATTCGACAATCCATTTCCTTTGGTAAAATCTAGGTCTCCAATGCCTATTCCATTGTCTTGAATGGACATCAGCAGATTATCGTTGCTTTGCAGCATAGAGAATTTAATTTCAGTGGCACCGCTGTGCTTAATGGCGTTGTTGATGGCCTCCTTAGCAAAAAGCAACAAAAGTTTTCTTGCCTTCAACCCAGTAATACGCAACTCTATATTTTCCTCAATTTGATAGATACATTTAATTCCAGCTGCATCAAAAATGTCAACAAAGCAGTCTTTGATTCGGGTACTCAGCAGACTTACATTTGACTGTTTTGTGCTCACAGACCATATTACATCATTGATTTTTTCCATCAGGGTAAAAACATTTTTAGAAATAAGGTCCAGATTTACCTTTGTTTTAACGGGATCAACAAAAACATATTTCTCTGCAATGCCAGAATAGATGTGCATGCTGCTCAATGTGGCGCCGAGATCGTCATGAAGATCATTACTGATCTCAACCCTTTGCTGATAAAGTTCTCTTGCCTTATCTAACTCCTTCTTTACCATTGAATTGAGGTCTTGCCACATCCCATAGATCGTGACTACATTAAAGAAAAGGAAATTGACATTCACTCCAATCAATACATAATAGGAATTTTCGAAAAGATGAGCTCCCAAATCATTCGTATCAGAGGAAGGGATAAGACTAAATTTGGCAATAACAAATAAAAAAAGTGAAGCATAAGCAATTACTCTATGCTTTGGCTTTCCTGTTGAAAAAAGATAATAGACTGAATATGCCTGCATCAAAAAGTTAATGAAATAAATGATTACTAGAAAGTTGACCATCCAATCCCCATCGGTTCCAAGCAGATTTCTAACTACATACAGTCCTCCTGTGATGAACAATACAACTGATGCCCATTTGACTATTTTACCAAAAAATACATGCTTGTCAGGATTACCTAAAAAATGGTAACAAAACATATAATAGCCTGCAAAAGAATAAAATAAAAATGCATTTCTCACCTCATAAGTAAATGGCAAACCAGTGACCCGAATTACATAACTCATATCTGGATAAAGAACCAATGTCAAGAAGATAATAACAGAAAATCCTGTAAGCATCAAGTACAGAAATTCCATCTTTTTAAACATAAAATAATAAAAAATCAAAAACAGAAATTGAATGAACATCGCGCCGTACAAAATTTGATTTAATATCATATCGTTAAATTATCGATCCTAAGCACATACATTTTTAATAACCCAATCCCATTTTCTCCCTCACCCTATCCAACGTCGCCATAAGCGCCAGCGTTTCATCCAATCCCCATACCGGGCTTTCCTTAAGCCCCTTGTTCAGGCAGTCCACTACATGGCGTATCTCATGCTGATAGCCCCATCCTGGCTCTTTTTCAATGGGCATAAGGGTTCTGCTGTCGACTTGCTCGGGATAATATTGAATGGTGGCAGTGGGTTCGTAAAACCGATTGGTGAGGCGGATGCGACCCTTTGTTCCAAAAATATCTGCATCCGTTTCGAGGTTGGATGCAAAAGAGGAAAAAAGGCTGGCCATGCAACCATTGTTGTATTTAAAAATGATTGAACATTGTTCATCAACACCGGTTGAAGCTGGTGTCATGGAAGCAATGATCTCATCAGGTTTGCCGAGTAAAGTCTGCGCGAGAAAAACATTGTAAATACCGATATCCAACAAACTTCCGCCGCCTAATGACGGGTTAAAATGCCGCTGATCGGGTGTTTGGGTGGATTTAAATCCGAAATTGGCAACAACCCCTTTTAGATCCCCTAACATTCCCGCGCTGATCATTTCCCTGACCTTGTTATAATGAGGAAGAAACCTTGTCCAGAGCGCTTCCATCAAAAACAAATTCTTGCTGCGGGCAAGGTCAACCATTTCCTTTGCGTGGTTGCAGTTGAGGGCAAATGCCTTCTCACAAAAAACAGCTTTCCCATGGTTCAAACAAAGCAAGGTATGTTCATGGTGATGGCTGTGCGGGCTGGCAACATAAATGATGTCAACATCAGGCAAGGCAACCAATGCTTCATATGAGCCCAAGACATGCTGGGCGGGATACTCTGCTGCAAATTCCCTTGCCCTTTCAATGCTGCGCGATGCAACAGCCACCAATTCTGCGCCCTCTACGTGCTGAAGGTCTGCAGCAAATTTTCTTGCAATCCGCCCACAGGCCAGAATACCCCATCTTATTTTTTGTTCTGCCATAAAATTATTTTTAACCCCAATCCCACTAAACCTTCAACTTCTTCAACCCCTTCAACCTCTCCAAACTTCTTTCTACCTCCCTCAACCTCTACACCCCTAAACTCACTTCACCCTCTTCCTTAACTCTTCCACACTGATCGTCATCATCCTACCCACCTGCTTACCGGAACGGTATGTCACAACTTTGAGCGGAGCTGCATCAACAGGCACCTCAATGGCAGTTCGGGAATATGCAGGATAATGAAAGTCAGGAAATGAATTGTCGAAACTGTAATGAACAGTCAGGCCATCTATTTCAGTTTCAAAATCCAACAGCAGGTTGCCTTTTGCATCTTTAGAAACTTTCACTGAAGGATCATAGATGCTTGGAGCATAGTTCCTGTCTGCCTGTTGGAATCGCCCAAAATGATCTTCTACCCTGCCCACAAAATTGTTCCAATTGCGGGATTGCTTTGGAGACCATACAGCTTCAGCAACAGCCATGGCCCTGGGCCAGAGCATATATTGCATGTGTCGGGTATTATAGACTTGCTCAGTCCAAAGGTTGGCTTGTCCACCTTTGATCAATTTGGGATCAACGCCTTCCGGCAATGGTTCAAACTCATATGTTTTTTTCAACCGAAGGGAAGCATAAACAGGCGGTTCAATGGCGGCGTCTCCCTGCATATAGTCCAAGTAAACATGTGTGGTGGGTGTCATTACGACTTCGTGTCCCATTTTTGCAGCTTCGATCCCACCCTTCATTCCTCTCCAGCTCATGACGGATGCGTCTTTCACAAGACCGCCCTCCAAGATCTCGTCCCAACCCATCATTTTCTTCCCTTTGGTACCAACGATTTTTGAAACCCGTCCTACAAAATAACTTTGGACTTCGTGCATATCCTTCAGCTTCTCCCGTTGCATCAGCGCCTTTACTTCAGCACTTTTCTCCCAGAAGTTTTTTGCACACTCATCTCCACCCATGTGGATGTATTCAAAAGGGAAAAGAGCGGCCACTTCAGTGAATACCTTGTCCAGGAAACCGTATACCTTTTCATTGGCGGGGCAAAGTGTATTGTCGATGCGTGCAGTAAAAGTGCCGTCATTGTGCCAATCCATGAAGGGATCACCAGAGTTTACTTTGTAGTTTCCTGGTGTGCAGGAAAGATCGGGATAGGATGCAATGGCAGCAAGTGAATGCCCTGGCACGTCAATCTCAGGCATGATGTCAATATAGCGATCCTTGGCGTACCTGATCAGTTCCTTCATCTGCTCCTGGGTATAGAATCCACCAAAATCGCGGGGTTCATTGTCTGCAGGTGGCGTGAAATAATTAAACCTTCCGGTTTTTTTTACGTTCCATGCACCTACTTCGGTCAACTTGGGCAGGCTTTTAATCTCTAATCTCCAACCCTGATCATCGGTCAGGTGAAAATGCATGAGGTTGTATTTGTAACGGGCCATGTCGTCAATAAAGGCCTTTACTTCATCGACTGAAAAAAAATGGCGAGACACGTCCAGCATCAGTCCACGCCATCCAAATCTGGGTCTGTCGGTGATTTGTACCACTGGAACAGTCCAGCTGATATTACGGACAAGCTGTTTGCTTTCAATTTCTTTTGGCATCAACTGCAGCAGGGTTTGCAAACCATAAAAAAGACCTGCAGGTTTTGGAGCAAAAATGCTGATATCTTCGGTTGTTACGGCAAGCCTATATCCCTCATTGCCAAGGGGTTCGTCTGGAGAAAGCAGGAACTGAATGCTTTTTTTCCTTGGTGCAGTTTCAATGCTCAGGGAAAATCCTGCTGCTTTTT
>CALPWM020000123.1 GCA_943327275.2 Chitinophaga pinensis | reverse complement strand
ATTGCATGCTGATAGCGGCATCCAACAAATGAAGTCTCAGGTGGATACCTTGCTGGTGATCAGCAATGATAAGTTAAGGCATCAGTTCGGAAACCTGACCATGAGCGCAGCATTGTCAACAGCAGATAATGTTTTGGCTACAGCTGCGAAGTGCATTACAGATGTGATCAATACAACTGGCCAGATCAATGTGGATTTTGCAGACGTTTGTACGGTTATGCGCAATGGTGGTGTGGCCATTTTGGGAAGTGCCCGTGCACATGGAGAAGACAGGGCGCAGGTGGCCATTCAGCAGGCGTTGAATTCACCTTTGCTGAACAACAGTGATATCAGAGGTGCGAAGTGGATTTTGATCAACATCAATTCTCAAAAGGGGGATACCGAATTCACGATGGATGAGGTAGAAACCATCCAGGAGTATCTGCTTACGCAAGCAGGTTCTGATGCTGATGTTATTCTGGGTCTTGGCTATGATGACGCTTTGGGTGAGGACATCAGCATCACCATCATCGCAACTGGCTTTGATCAGAAGCTACCTTTTGATGAGCAGGCCCTGGAAGCAAGGCAAGCGCCTAAGGATGAAAAAATCATGTTCACTTTGGATGTCAATCCTCAACCCAAAGCAGAAGTGGTCAATATTGTTCCCGTTCAGGAATTGAGTGAATTGAAAATGGAAGCGGTAGAGATGGCGGCTCCAGTGGTAATGCAAGCGCAACAACAAGATGAACCCATTGTGGAGAAGATTAAACTTCAACCCGAATACGTCCCAACACTGGAAATGGAATCTGTAACAGCAGTTGAAGAAATCATTCTAGTAGAAGAGCCTGTCTCTCAGGTTGAAGAGCAGGTTTTTGTTGAAGAAGAGGCCCCTATGGTATTTGAGCTTGATCTTACCATCAAGGAACTACCAGTGATGGCTGAACAAGTGGATTCTCCTGACATGAAAATCTCTGATGAGCAAAAGGAAGAAGAGATCAAACCTGTCATTGTAGCACCTGTTGCCAGCAATACACCTGGTTCTTTCTTGAAGCGTCCAGCCAATATTTATGCTAGTGAGGCAACAGCAGAAAGCCAAGCTCCTGTTCAAGTACTTGAAGCAAAACTTCCGGAAGCGCTTGCACCCTCTATTGAACTGGTAGAAAAATTGGACATGGAACCAAGCATTGTTGCGGAGCCTATGGAAATCCATTCAAGTCTGCCCACCCAACCCGTTGAGCAGCCGAGCCAAGAAATGAAAGAGGCAGAGGAGCCATTTGAAATGATCTATCATGAAGAGTCTTTGCCCCAAGCTTTAGTGTCTGAAGAGCCTGCGCTGAACAGTGCATTTTTTCAGGAAATGCCTGCATTGGACGAAGCGGAAATGCAAAAAGCAAGGGCAGCGGAAAGGTTGCACAAGTTGAGGAACCTTTCTTTTAATTTCGGTACTGCTGACCCCAACAATGAGTACGAGAACATTCCCGCCTATGTTAGGCAAAACCTGCAGGTACACAATACCACCCTGGCTTCTGTGGAGAAATTTTACAGCAGTTATGCGGTAGGAACTGACGAAAACAACATAACCCAGATCAGTACGATCAATACTTTCCTTGAAGGAAAGAAACCAGACTGATGATAAACCTTTCTTTACCCTGGGCCCCAGATATCCATCTGGGGCTTTTTTATTTTTTGATCCATACATTTCTTTTGTTTCATCGTAATTTTGCAAAAAGAAAAGCCATGCCAACAGTTTTGATTACAGGAGGAACAGGGATGATCGGTACTGCATTGAGCAGGCATTTGCTCAACCAGGGATATGATGTAATCATCCTTTCCAGGAATCCTGTTGAAACGGCTTCTGTTTACAAGACCAGTTCTTCTCAGAACAGCTTCAGGCCAAGCGGTAATATTTTTTATGCCAAGTGGGATACAGACAAGAAAATGATTGATCCCCAGGCCATTGCAAAGGCTGATCATATTGTACATCTGGCAGGTGAGGGAGTAGCCAAGAAAAGATGGACAAAAAAGCGCAAGGAAGAAATCAGGCTCAGCCGGACCCAATCCAGTGAGCTTTTGTTCAGCTGCCTTTCTTCTCAGTCCAATAAGGTCAAGTCTGTTATCAGCGCCTCTGCGATTGGCTGGTACGGTCCTGATCAGGGAAAAGTTTTCACTGAGACAGACCCATTCTCCAATGATTTTCTTGGGCAAACCTGTAAGGCCTGGGAAGAGAGCATAGACAAGGTGCAATCACTGGGTAAAAGGCTGGTTAAGTTGAGGCTTGGCATTGCCTTGAGCAATGAGGGTGGAGCATTGGCGGAATTTAAAAAGCCGGCACGTTTTGGTGTTGCTGCAGTATTTGGTTCTGGCAATCAGGTAACCAGCTGGATTCATATTGATGATTTGTGCAGGGCATTCATCCATGCCATTGAAACCCCCGAAATGACTGGGGTGTACAACCTTGTCGCACCACAGCCTGCTACCAACAAAGAGTTGACGATGTTGATTGCCAATGCCATGAATGGACATTTTTTCATCCCTGTCAAGGTGCCTGCCTTCCTGCTAAAATTGATCATGGGTGAGATGAGTGTGGAAGTCCTCAAAAGCACAACTGTTGATTCAAGTAAACTGCATAGCACCGGCTTCAATTTCATTTATACCAACGTCCATTCAGCGATAAAACACCTTATTGGATAGGGTTATATCCTGTAGAGGCTTACTGCATCATCATTGATCTCTAATGCATAAGTCTGACCAATCGCGATGGCAACATTTTCTTTTTCATGGCTGAGTGGAAATCCAAAACATTTTGGATAAGTATATTCCTGAACCGCCTCTGCGATGATGGCATACGCTGTTTTACCAAATGTTCTTTCCGTGTCCTTGTTGTCTGAAAAACCACCCACAATCAGGCCCTTGAGCTTTTTCAACTTTCCGGCCCGTTTCATTTGCAACATCATCCTGTCAATATTGTACAGTTGTTCGCCAATGTCTTCAATGAAAAGGATCTTTCCATCGGTATCATATTCCGCATTGCTGCCAATGCAATGGGCCATCAGGCAGAGGTTCCCTCCAATCACAGCTGCTTTGGCTTTTCCATTATGATTAAGTGGATGTGTCGATGCATTGTAATGAATTGGTTTTCCTTCAAGTGTATCTTTCAATGAAAAGGTAAAACGGTTTTCCCCATCGTTGAAAGCGCCTGCCATTGGACCATGAATGCTGCAAATGCCCAGTTGTTCATGCATGTACCCATGGAGGACAGTGATGTCACTGAATCCAATGATCCATTTTGGATTTTTTTTGAAAGCCTTCCAGTTGATGCCATCCAGGATCCTGGTAGTACCGTATCCACCCCTTCCGCAGAGGATGGCCTTGATGGATGGGTCATCAATGAATGATTGCAGGTCATTCAATCTTTCTTCGTCGGTTCCAGAGAAATAATTTTTTGATTTGCCACCCAAGGTTTTTCCTTTGACCACTTTGTAGCCCCATTTTTTCAGTGTCTGTATGCAGGCCTTGGCCCTTTCTGCAGGCATAAAGCCCGCTGGGCAAACAATCGCAATGGTATCACCCGGTTGGAGGAATGGAGGAATCTTCATGGCCTAAAATTAGGTTTTATGGCTAAAAAATGCCCCTAATCCTTCGATACATTTGGTTATTTTTGCAGATACGAAAGAAAGCAAATGAACAATCTCCCCAAAAGATACCTTGTTACCTCTGCACTCCCTTACGCAAACGGACTGAAACATATCGGTCATTTGGCCGGTGCTTATGTTCCTGCAGATATTTATGCCCGTTATCTCCGGGCCCAGAAAAGGGATGTTGTTTTTGTTTGTGGAAGTGATGAACATGGAACTGCCATTCCCATACAAGCGATGAAAGAGGGAACGACTGCACAAGCCATCATCGACAAGTACCACCAGGCCATGAAGGAAGACTTTGCAGACCTGCAGATCAGTTTTGACGTGTACCACCGCACATCCGATCCGCTGCACCATGAAACCTCCAGGGAGTTCTTCACCTATCTTCATGAAAGAGGGGAACTCGAGACCAAGGAAACGGAACAATATTATGATGAGGCTTCTTCTACCTTTCTGGCTGATCGTTTCATCAAGGGAACCTGTCCGCATTGTAAAAGTGATAGGGCTTTTGGCGACCAGTGTGAATCCTGCGGAACAGCACTCAGTCCGGATGAACTCATCGATCCAGTAAGCACCATCAGTGGTAATAAACCCATCAAGAAAAAAACAAGCCATTGGTACCTGCCCCTGGCAAAGCACGAACAATTTTTAAGGGATTGGATCCTGGATCAGCACAAGGATGACTGGAGGCCTTCAGTGGTAGGCCAGTGCAAGAGCTGGATTGACGGAGGTTTGCAGTCCAGGGCCGTGACCCGCGATTTGAACTGGGGTGTTCAGGTTCCCCTGGAAGACGCTGCTGGAAAAGTTTTGTATGTTTGGTTTGATGCACCAATAGGATATATTTCCGCCACAAAACAATGGGCCCTTGACAACGATAAGGATTGGAAGCCATATTGGTACGACAATGATACGCAACTGGTTCACTTCATCGGAAAGGACAATATTGTTTTCCATTGCATCATCTTTCCGGTGATGCTCAAATTGCACGGGAACATTCTCCCCACCAATGTTCCTGCGAATGAATTCCTCAATCTTGAAGGGGATAAAATGAGCACCAGCAGGAATTGGAAACTCGAGATGCGCGATTTCATTACTGATTTTGTGAAGAAAGAAAATGGAGGCGATCAGTGTGTTGATATGCTCCGGTATTATCTCACGCAAATCGCACCGGAGAGCAAGGACAGTGAGTTTACCTGGAAAGGGTTCCAGGATGCGGTGAACAATGAGCTTGTTTCTATTTTCGGAAATTATGTGAACCGTGCTTTTGTATTGATGCACAAATTGTGCGGAGGAAAAGTGCCTCGTTTTGTTGAGGAATTCGCCGATGAAAAAGACCATCAGTTGGTGCGCGACATCACAGATGCCAAGACCAAAATTCAGGCTTCATTGGAGAATTATAAATTCCGAGAGGCACTGTTTGATGTAATCGATCTTGCCCGAAAAGGGAATAAGTACATGCAAGAAAAAGAGCCCTGGATTCTTGCCAAGACGCTTGCAGAGAACCCGGGCAACCAGCAAAAAATTGACAATTGCATGCACCATTGTTTGCAGTTGACCGCCAACCTTGCCGTGCTCATCAATCCATTTCTCCCTTCCACTGCCAAAAAAATGTGCAGCATGCTGAAGGTGGTTGACAAGATGCTGGACTGGGAAAATGCCGGCAGCATGAAACTGCTCAGTGTTGGATACAGCCTGCGTGAACCACAGTTGTTGTTCAGGAAAATTGAAGACGAAGAAATAACCTACCAGATGGAAAAATTAAGGGCTGGCGCAATAGCGGCTGTTGAAGAATCCAAGCCTGCTGCAGAAACTGCGCAGGCACTCAAAGAAGAAATTGTATATGATGATTTTGGGAAGATAGACCTGCGGACAGGTATCATCACCGCCGCACAAAAAGTTCCCAAGGCCGATAAGTTGTTGCAGCTTGAAGTTGATCTGGGATTTGAGAAAAGAACCATTCTTTCTGGCATTGCCATGCATTTTCAACCTGAGGAGGTAATCGGAAAGCGGGTGGTGGTCGTTGCCAATCTTGCCCCCAGAAAAATGCGGGGAATTGACAGCAATGGCATGATTTTGATGGCAGAAGATGCAGCAGGTAAACTTTATTTTGTACAACCTGAAAGTACGATTGCCGCTGGCGCCAAAGTATCTTGAGTAAATCTGGTATTTTAATATGAACCCTACAATAAAGAAGGTAGCCATCTTGGGATCTGGTCTCATGGGCTCAAGGATTGCTTGTCATTTTGCTGGGATTGGTGTACAGGTGCTGCTCCTGGACATGCTCTCTCCGGATGCAAAACCAGGTGCTTCAAAAGCTGAGCGAAACAAGCTTGTCAATGCCGCTTTGCAAACGGCACTCAAATCAAACCCTTCTCCAATTTATACTGCTGATGTTCCTAAAAGGATCACTACCGGAAATTTCGAGGATGATCTTTCTGCCATCAATACCTGCGATTGGGTCATTGAGGCCATTGTTGAAAAGCTGCATATCAAACAACAATTGTTTGAACGTGTTGAACAGTACAGAAAGCCTGGAACGCTTGTCAGCTCCAATACTTCAGGCATTCCATTGCAGATGATTGCAAAAGGGAGATCTGAGGATTTTCAGCAACATTTTTGTGGGACTCATTTTTTTAATCCGCCGCGCTATCTGCGTTTGCTGGAAATCATTCCAACAGCAAAAACGGAAAAATGGGTGATTGATTTTTTAATGCAGTATGGTGATCTTTTTTTGGGAAAGACCACGGTGCTTTGCAAGGATACGCCAGGGTTTATCGCCAACCGAATAGGTCTTTACAGCATTATGGCCCTCCTGGATACAATGGAGAAAACGGGACTTTCAATTGATGAAGTGGAAGTCCTTACTGGTCCTATCATTGGCCGCCCCAAGTCTGCTACATTCAGGACCGCGGATGTTGTAGGGATCGATACCCTGGTTCATGTGGCCAAAGGGTTGTTTGAACATTGTCCGAATGATGAAGCCCGCGAACAATTCAGGATTCCTGT
>CALPWM020000122.1 GCA_943327275.2 Chitinophaga pinensis | reverse complement strand
GAGTTGTGGGTTGAGAGTTGTGGGTTGAGAGTTGTGGGTTGAGAGTTGTGGGTTGAGAGTTGTGGGTTGAGAGTTGTGGGTTGGGAGTTGAAGAGGCTGAAGCTTACTATTTTTAAGCTAGGAGCGGCTGGATCGCATCAAAAAACTCCCCTCCTGGACAGGAGGGGTGGCATGAAGAAGGCTGCACCGAAGGTGCAGACGAATGAGTGCCGGGGTGGTGGAAGCATTTCATCAATCATGTCTTATCTTTGCGCCTATGACGATTTCATACAAATGGCTGATGGACTATTTCGCAACACCCATCGCCCATGATAAGCTTTCCCTGATACTGAACTCCATTGGGCTTGAAGTAGAAGGATATGAGGAATACCAGGAAATCAAGGGAAACCTGGCAGGACTTGTGACTGGAGAAGTGCTTACGGTTGATAAGCATCCGAATGCTGACAGGCTTTCAGTAACAACTGTGAACATTGGGGGTGAACATCCGCTGCAAATCGTTTGTGGTGCGCCCAATGTTGCTGCGGGGCAAAAGGTCATCGTTGCACCCATTGGCACAACCATTTACCCAACAACAGGAGACCCCCTTACCATGAAGGCGGCAAAAATCCGCAGCATCGAAAGCCATGGCATGATCTGTGCAGACGATGAAATAGGACTTGGTGCAGACCATAGTGGCATCAAAATACTTGACGCATCAACGCCGGTTGGCATTCCTGTTGCCAACCTTTTTGAACCATACGAAGACTACATCATTGATATTGGCCTCACCCCAAACCGCAGTGACGCCATGAGCCATCTTGGTGTGGCTAGAGATGTTTGCAGCTGGTTGAACCATCACGAAGGAACTTCGATCCAGCCCATCATCCGATTGAAAAATGAAATACCTGCTACCGGAGTTGCTTGCCCCATCGAAGTAATCATAGAAAATACAGCTGATTGCCCCAGGTATACCGGCATCCTCATCAATGATGTAACCGTTTCCGCTTCTCCTAAATGGATGCAGCAAAGGCTGAAGGCCATCGGACAAAGATCCATCAACAATATTGTAGACATCACCAACTATATCCTTCACGATACAGGCCAACCCCTGCATGCTTTTGATGCAGACCAGATCAGGGGTGGAAAGGTCAGGATCAAAAATCTTCCTGCAGGAACTGCATTCATTGGGCTGGACGAAAAAGAAAGGAAACTGGAGGCTGGAGACCTGATGATCTGCGATAACGACAGCAACGCCATGTGCATGGGCGGTGTTTTTGGTGGCAAAGGCAGCGGGGTAACAGACTCAACCAAAAACATATTTCTTGAAAGCGCCTGGTTCCACCCGGTTTCCATCAGGAAAAGTTCATTCAAACACCAGCTCAGAACAGACGCGGCCATGCACTTTGAAAAAAGTGTTGACATCGGCCAAACCTTGGAGGTATTGAAAAAAGCAACCTTGCTGATTGGTGAATTTGCAGGAGGAAAAACAAGCACAGATGTTGTTGATGTTTATCCCACTCCCAACAACAAGCCAGTCATCAAACTGGAACATGCCTATGTCCAGAAAATGAGTGGAAAGGCATACGATAAACAAACCGTGAAAAACATTCTGTTGGGAATGGGATTTGGTTTGTTGGAGGAGGATGAAGCATCCATCACCGTAAACACGCCAACACACAAAACGGATGTAAGCATACCTGCAGACCTGATTGAAGAAATCATGCGCATAGATGGGTTTGACAACATTGAAATCCCAACCAGCATTCGCATTTCACCATCGGTTTCCAGTGGGAACAGGGACTATCCCTTGCGGGAAAAACTTTCTGGAATCCTTTCTGGTATTGGATTTAACGAAATGCTCAACAATTCCATCACGCACAGTGCCAACTACTCAGAGGAGGAAATGGGCCGCGCGGTAAAGATGCTGAACAACCTCAGTTCAGAATTGGATACCCTCAGGTTGACCATGCTGGAAACAGGGCTCCAAACCCTGGCCAGAAACCTGAACCACAGGAACGAGAACCTCAGGCTTTTTGAATTTGGTAAAACCTATTCAAAAAACGAAACCGCTTATTTTGAAGACGATCACCTTGCCTTGTTTACTGCAGGAAAAATCAATGAGGATTCCTGGAACAAGCCAGCCGAAGAGGCTGATCTTTTCTACCTGAAAGGAGTGATCAAGTCTTTACAAATACAATCCGGCATCGATAAAATAAAATTTGATGTTGAATCGTCGAGCAGGTTTGAATATGCGCTTACAGGCTATGCCGGCAAACTGAAAGTACTGACCATCGGCAAGCCCTCGTCAGAGATGTTGAAGAAGTTTGATATCCGTGTACCGGTTTGGTTCGCAGACATCCATTGGTCCAACTGGCTGAAGGCCGGTGACAAAAATACCATCAGGTACAAGGAGATTTCAAAGTTCCCTGCCGTTCAGCGCGACCTATCATTTGTTGCAGATAAAAATGTAACTTATGGCGAAATTGAAAAATTGTTGAATGCCCTGTCCATACCCCAACTCAGGAACTACAGGTTATTTGATGTGTTCAAAAGTGAAAAATTGGGAAAGGACAAGCAGTCCTTGGCCATGAATTTCACTTTCCTTGATGACAGCAAAACCATGAAAGATGAGGATATTGACAAGTTGATGGCCAAGATTACTACCAATATTGAAAAAAACCTGCAAGCAGAGATCAGAAAATAACCATGTCGGAACAAACAGCAACATTCAGGAGGATAGAGGAAAAACTAGGAATCCTCACATCAAAACTTCGTGAGTACAAGCGTGAGAATGAAAAAATGCGCAAAGAGCTGGAAGACAAGAAATCACATTGGGATGAGCTGAAGAACAAAAATGAACAGATGGAGTTGCAGATGAACTTGCTGAGGAATGGTGAGTCAAATGATGCCAAAACATCAAAATCGGTCTTGGAAAAGAAGATCAATGATTACATTAAAGAGATAGATAGGTGTATTGCATTGTTGGGAGACCAAAATTAAACCCTTTTTACCATCCTCACCTCAACCACCTCCTCTCCCTGGGTGCATTGCAAGGTATAAATGCCGTAGGGTAAGTCATTCAGTCCTTCCCAGTACACCGAACTTTTTCCTGAGTGGATGTTTTTTTCTGTTTTACAGCAAATTTTACCATCTTCACTTTTGAGAGAAACACAGAAGGGATGGTGATTGGCTTCCTCTACTTCAATAGTGAGGTTGTCGATGAAAATCGGAGTTTTTGTTTTTGCAAACATGGCAAATTGTTGGTTTTTTAAATCTCATAGGTTAAAAAACACTTAATCAAACTCCACTTAGTTAATAAATTGTGCATAAATATACATTAAAATTGCAAAAATGCAAAATTTGATCTCAATAAATCTTCCGGTGGGCGACCGCACATACCGGCTGAAGATAAAGGCAGAAGACGAGGAGACGGTCAGAAAAATGGCCAAAAAAATGAATGACCAGCTCAATCAGTTCAAGGGTCAATACCCGGGTAAGGACATGCAAGACTACCTGGCCATGTCACTGCTGTCAATTGTTACCGAAGAGCAGCCCTCCAATGCACAGGTAGCAGCCGATCATGATACCTCAGCATTTTTAGCCAACATAGAGGCAACAATTGATAGAGTCCTGGAAGACTGATGCCCCTTTTTAACGCAGTTTTATCCCCTTTTTTTGCTAACTTCGCCAGTATTGCCCCCGTATGAAATATTTTCGAAGGGATTGATTATGAAACAGAAAAAAACAATTATTCATGGAATCGTCACTCATCATACCCATCATCACAGGGATTGTAGCCGCATTGGCTGGTCTCGGACTGGGTAAACTAATTTTCGCAAAAGATACCCAGGCCAGGGTCGAAGAAGCCAAAAAACAAGCAGCACAAATCCTTTCAGACGCAGAATTCAAGTCTGAAAACCTTAAAAAGGAAAAACTTCTAGAAGCAAAAGAGCGTTTTGTCCAACTCAAGGCAGACCATGAAAGAGATTCGCTGGAGAAGAACAAGAAAATCAATGACGCGGAAAACAGGATCAAGCAGAAGGAGCAAACCATCAACCAAAAGGTTGAAGCGGTAGAGAAGCAGGTAAAGGAAAACGACACCATCAAGGAACACCTCAACAGGCAGATCGAGATTGTCAACCAAAAAAGGACTGAGCTCGAAAAGCACCAGGAAGAGCATATCCGCAAGCTGGAAAAAATTGCAGGACTGAGTGCAGAAGATGCGAAGGCACAATTGATTGAAGGCCTGAAGCAGGAAGCCCAAACAAGGGCGCTCTCCCTGCAACAGGAAATCATCGAAGATGCACGCCAGAAGGCCAACAAGGAAGCCAGGAAGATCATCATCCAGAGCATCCAGCGTACCGCAGCAGAACAAACCATCGAAAATACTGTTACCGTTTTCCAACTGGAAAGTGACGAAATCAAGGGTCAAATCATCGGACGTGAAGGCCGTAACATCCGAGCCATCGAAGCCGCTACCGGAGTTGACCTGGTGGTAGACGACACCCCAGAGGCCATTGTGCTTTCCTCATTCGATCCATTGAGAAGGGAGATCGCCAGGCTTGCACTGCAACGCCTTGTAAGCGATGGAAGGATTCACCCTGCAAGGATTGAGGAAGTGGTTGAAAAAACCCGTAGGCAGCTGGAAGAGCAGGTGATGGAGATTGGAGAAAGAACCATCATCGAATTGGGCATACATGGCCTTCACAAGGAATTGGTTCGTGTGGTAGGTAAAATGAGGTTCAGGTCTTCTTATGGCCAGAATCTGCTGATGCACAGCCGCGAGGTGGCCAACCTTTGTGGCATCATGGCAGCAGAATTGGGAATGAACTCCAAATTGGCGAAGAGAGCAGGTCTTTTGCATGATATCGGAAAGGTTCCTGATGAGGAAACCGAACTGAGCCATGCATTGCTGGGAGGCAAATTGGCTGAAAAATATGGCGAAAATCCTGCCGTAGTCAATGCCATTGCTGCCCACCATGATGAAACAGAAATGCAATATGTTATCTCCCCCATTATCCAGGCCTGTGACGCCATCAGCGGTGCAAGACCAGGTGCCAGAAGGGAAATCATGCAGCAGTATATTCAGCGGATCAAGGACCTTGAAAACCTGGCCATGACTTACCAGGGAGTAGAAAAGGCCTATGCGATCCAGGCAGGAAGGGAACTGAGGGTCATTGTTGAAGCCGACAAAGTAACTGATGGCGACAGCGATAAACTGAGTTTTGAGATGGCACAGAAGATCCAAACTGAAATGACCTACCCTGGTCAAATCAAAGTAACGGTGATTCGTGAAAAGAGGGCTGTCAACGTTGCCAGATAATAAATAGATTTTGTAATAAATAGGAATAATTATACTTTTGCACTCCAAATTTTTAGGTTATGAATCAAGCTATCGCATTTGTACATGAGCAGTTGACCCCGGTCAACAATTTCCCTAAGTTCAAAGCCGGTGACAATGTTACCGTTAACTATAAGATCATTGAAGGAAACAAGGAAAGGATCCAGAGCTTCAAAGGTGATGTGATCAAGCGCCAGGGAACCACTGGAACCGCTACATTTACCGTAAGGAAAATGTCTGATGGTGTTGGTGTTGAGAGAACTTTCCCAGTTGCTTCACCCAACATTGAATCCGTTACCTTGAACAAAACTGGTAAGGTTCGCCGTGCCAAGCTTTACTTCCTCAGGGAAAGAAGTGGTAAGAGAGCAAGGATCAAAGAAAAAAGAGTCAGATAACTCCTTCGTACAATATTTTGTTAATCCCGCCTTGTGCGGGATTTTTTTATGGCCAGGCAACCTAAAGCCATGAAAAAAATAGTAGATTTGTCTTCTATCAAAATTTAATACTATGTTATCCAATAGCGCATTTTTGTTGGCAATGCCAGGTGGTTCTGAGTGGATCTTCATCATACTTGCTGTTTTGATCCTTTTCGGTGGCCGCAAAATCCCTGAATTCATGCGTGGGCTTGGAAAAGGCATCCGTGAATTCAACGATGCAAAATCCAACGTAAAGAAAGAGATCGAGGACGGCATGCAGGAAAAAGACAAGCAAGCCAACTAATTCTCAGATAGCAAGATTGTACGTTCACCATTCTATATCGGACCTCCGAGAGAAATTGTCATGCGGCGAACTCAGCTGCACAGACGTCACATCATCCTACCTTGACCAAATCGCAAGCAACCATCACCTGAATGCCTTCGTCGAAGTTTTCAGGCAAGAGGCACTGGAAAGGGCCAAAACCCTTGACCAGAAAAACAAGGACCCAAACTCCTGGGGCAAACTCTATGGCGTCGTTATTGGGATCAAAGATGTGCTCTGTTACAACAACCACCACGTAGGTGCAGCTTCCGGCATCTTGAAAGGCTATACGGCCATCTACAATGCAACAGCCATTCAGCGCTTGTTGGATGAAGATGCCATCATCATCGGTAACCTGAACTGTGATGAATTTGCGATGGGGTCTTCGAATGAGAACTCGGTTCATGGCAGGGTATTGAATGCTTGGGATGAGAGCAGGGTTCCCGGAGGATCATCAGGTGGATCAGCCGTTGCCGTACAGGCCAACATGTGCATGGTAAGCCTCGGATCAGATACAGGTGGATCAGTAAGACAGCCAGCAGATTTTTGTGGAATTGTTGGCATGAAGCCAGGCTATGGAAGGATTTCCCGTTACGGACTGCTGGCCTATGCCTCTTCCTTTGACCAAATAGGAATTTTTTCCAAAAACATAGAAGATCTCTCTATTGTACTTTCCGTCATT
>CALPWM020000121.1 GCA_943327275.2 Chitinophaga pinensis | reverse complement strand
CCTCGGTGAAATGGGCTACAAGGTAAAAGCCTTCTGTTTCCAGGATTCTCCACGCCGTGCACACTCCATTGCAGCACAAGGTGGAATCAATGCCGCAAAGAATTATCAGAACGATGGTGATTCAGTCTATCGTTTGTTTTATGATACCATCAAGGGCGGCGATTACCGTGCCCGTGAAGGAAATGTACACAGGCTCGCTGAAGTGAGCACCAGTATCATTGACCAATGCGTTGCACAGGGTGTTCCTTTTGCAAGGGAATATGGTGGATTGCTCAGCAACCGTTCTTTCGGTGGAACACAGGTTCAACGTACATTCTACGCAGCTGGTCAAACCGGACAACAGTTGTTGATCGGTGCCTACCAGGCACTTGAGAGGCAAGTTGCTCTGGGTACTGTCGAAATGCATGCCCGCCATGAAATGGTTGAACTGGTGATCATCGACGGAAAGGCCCGTGGCATCATAGCCAGGAACCTGGTTACCGGAGAACTGGAAAGGCATTTTGCCCACGCAGTATTGCTTTGCACTGGTGGATACGGTAACGTATTCTATTTGTCCACCAACGCGATGGGATCTAATGTTACCGCAGCATGGAAAGCACACAAACAAGGGGCATATTTTGCCAACCCATGTTTTACACAAATACATCCAACCTGTATCCCTGTTTCAGGAGACCATCAGTCTAAACTGACCCTCATGTCCGAGTCCCTCAGGAATGACGGAAGGATTTGGGTACCTGCAAAACAAGGCGATAACAGGCCTGCCAATGAGATTCCAGAAGAAGAACGCGATTATTATCTTGAGAGAAGGTACCCTGCTTTTGGTAACCTGGTTCCAAGAGACGTGGCATCAAGGGCAGCCAAAGAGCGTTGTGATGCAGGTTTTGGTGTAGGCTCATCTAAACAAGCCGTTTATTTGGACTATGCTGCAGCCATCCAGCGCTATGGCAAGGCCGAAGTGAGCAAGAAAAACCTGGGCAATGTTTCTGCTGAAGTCATTACCAACCTTGGAAAAGAGGTTGTGAAGGAAAAATACGGCAACCTGTTTGCCATGTACGAAAAAATCACAGGAGAGAATCCATACGAAGTTCCGATGAGGATTTACCCTGCGGTACACTATACAATGGGAGGCCTTTGGGTCGATTATGAACTCAAAACCACCATTGACGGATTGTATGCCCTCGGTGAAGCCAATTTCAGTGAACATGGCGCCAACCGTTTGGGTGCATCCGCACTGATGCAAGGACTGGCCGATGGTTATTTTGTTATTCCCTACACCTTGGGTAACTACCTCGCAGACGATATCAGAACCACTTCAATCCCAACAGATCATCCTGCTTTCGTTGAAGCCGAACAAAAAGCTTCCGACCGCATCAACAAATTGATGTCCATCAAAGGAAAACAAACGGTAGAAAGCTTCCACAAGCGCCTCGGAAAAATCATCTGGGACAAGTGTGGCATGGCCCGTAATGCAGAAGGTCTTAAACAAGCCATTGAAGAGGTGAGGGCATTGAAAGCTGAGTTCTGGTCTGATGTGCGCATTCCCGGAGAGATCAATGCAATGAATCCTGAGTTGGACAAAGCCGGACGTGTGGCAGATTTCATTGAACTAGGAGAGCTAATGTGTATCGATGCCTTGGAAAGAAATGAGAGTTGCGGCGGACATTTCCGTGAAGAATACCAGACACCGGATGGAGAAGCTTTGAGGGATGATGAAGGCTACATGTATGTTTCCGCCTGGGAGCACCAGGAGAACAATTGGAACCTTCACAAGGAACCCCTCAATTATGAAGTGGTAAAACCAAGCCAACGCAGTTACAAATAATATTTACAAAACAGATAATCTGATCATATGCAGCATTATTCAATGAACCTGAAACTCAAGATTTGGCGTCAAAAGAACATCAACGATCAAGGTCATTTTGAGAACTATGATGTCAACAACATTTCATCTGAAATGTCTTTCCTTGAAATGATTGATGTACTCAATGAAAGATTGATTTCAGAAGGAAGTGATTCAATTGCGTTCGACCATGACTGCCGCGAGGGAATCTGTGGAATGTGTTCCATGGTCATCAACGGCCAGCCCCATGGTCCATGGAAAGGAACCACTACCTGCCAGTTGCACATGCGCGCCTTCAAGGACGGCGATCAGATCACCATTGAGCCTTTCAGGGCCAATGCGTTCCCTGTTGTAAAAGACTTGATGGTCAGCCGTACTGCTTTTGACAGGATCATTCAAGCAGGTGGCTATGTTTCAGTCAATACCGGAAATGCTGTGGACGGAAACTCTCTGCCCATTGAAAAGCAAAACGCTGATGATGCCTTTGCTGCTGCAGCCTGTATTGGTTGTGGCGCCTGTGTTGCCGCCTGTAAAAATGCATCAGCCATGTTGTTCGTTTCTGCCAAAGTATCCCATCTGGCATTGCTTCCACAGGGTGAACCCGAAAGGAAACAACGCGTGGTGAGCATGATTGCACAAATGGATAAAGAGGGATTTGGAAGTTGCACAAACACTTATGCTTGTGAGGCAGAATGTCCCAAAGAAATTTCTGTGTTGAACATTGCCAGGTTGAACAGGGAATACCTGAGTGCCAATTTATCTGGAGATTAAGAATCATTTTTATTGAAATATACAAGCGTGCGTCCTCATCTGGGGACGCACTTTTTGCTTAAGTCTACATGTATTCTAACTGAATAACTGCTATACCAATGATATTGAATAATTTTATGACATAGATGTCATATTCAATTCAATATAGTTGAAGCAGGTTCTGCAATTGTTGATCAGCATTTTTCTTATTCAAGCGGCTTTTTCACAGTCGCTCAGCAACCTGCGTCAAAAAACAATCAGTACAGCTGGCCAGTCTATCCGGCTGGACAGCTGTAGTATAGTGCCCAATTCAGTCAAGATCAGCAATGTTGAACCGTCCGATTATAGCGTAGACCATCCCTCTGCCATGTTGTTTTGGATTAGGAAACCCAGTCAGCAATTGGTTTCGATTGAATACAGGGTCTTTCCTTTTTCGATCCTGGCAGCATCCAGGCGCATGTCCTTCGACAGTATTTTCTATCGGTTTAATATACCTGGTAACCAACTCACAGGAAAAAAGGGATCAGACCGCCCGATAGACTTTGGAAAGATCAATTCGAATGGAAGCCTGGGAAGATCGCTTTCTTTCGGTAACAGGCAGGATGCCGTATTCAATTCAAGCCTAAACCTGCAATTGAACGGATACATGGGAGACAGCATCCAGATCAATGCAGCCATTTCCGATAATAATATTCCCATCCAACCTGATGGCAATACCCAGAACCTGAATGAGTTTGACCAGGTCTACATCCGGTTTTCAAAAGACAAATGGAAGCTGGCGGTGGGAGATCTCGACATCAGACAGTCTGACCTCTATTATTTGAATTTTTACAAACGACTGCAGGGCCTATCTTTTGAAACTGAGAACCGCATCCATGCAACAATGAACAACAGCCTCTTGGCCAGCGGTGCCATCGCCAAGGGCAAATTCACCCGAAATGTTTTTCAAGGCATTGAAGGAAACCAGGGTCCTTATCGGCTGAAGGGCGCCAACCAGGAACAATTTTTCATCGTATTGGCTGGAACGGAGCGGGTTTTTATCGATGGGCAGATGCTGCAAAGGGGTGAAGACCAGGACTATACCATCAATTACAATACTGCCGAAATCACTTTCATGCAGAAGCAAATGATTTCAAAAGACAAAAGGATTCAAGTTGAATTTGAATACGCCGATCGCATTTACCTGAACACACAACTCTTTTTCAACAACAAATTGCAGATCAATAAAAAGCTGGAGGTTTCTGTGGGGTATTTCGGTAACGGTGATGCCAGAAATTCTCCCATCAACCAAACCCTTAATGCCAACCAAAAGCAGTTCCTCTCTGATGTTGGAGACAATACGCTCAATGCCTTTTATCCC
Organism: Chitinophaga pinensis; assembly: GCA_943327275.2. GTDB lineage: Bacteria > Bacteroidota > Bacteroidia > Chitinophagales > Chitinophagaceae > Pollutibacter. The sequence goes on along the minus strand of CALPWM020000121.1, from coordinate 2,798 downwards.
TCCGCTGTTGCAGACACATTTTCAACAAGCAATATCCTTTATCAAAAACGGGACTCCACCTATGCTGTTGGCAAGAAAGCCACCGTTTATGTTTACCAACCTGACAAGAGGAGTGACCTCTATTCCCTGTCTTTCATTGATGTGGGTGCTGGAGCAGGAGATTATGTGATTGATCCATTTGCATCAGCCAATGGAAAAGTGTACAAGTGGATTGCACCCAATCCCCAAACCGGTGCCAAATCAGGCAACTACGAACCTGTGATTTTGTTGGTTGCACCCAAAAAACAAAGCCTTGTATCGGTAGCCACCACTTGGAACATGAACGAGCAAACCCAGCTTGTGGCAGACATGGCAGTGAGCAGATTTGACCTGAACCGTTTTTCTTCAAAAGACAAAAGCAATGATGATGGTTATGCCGCAAGGCTGATCCTTAAAAACAAAAAAATCTTGCAGGAGAGCAAGGGCCTGAGTTTGCAGTCAGACCTCAACCTTGAGTATGCATCCGCTTCCTTTAAGCCTGTTGAAAGGCTGCGCAGTGTTGAGTTTACGCGAGATTGGGGACTTGACTTGCTGCCAGGTGCGGCAACAGAAAAAATCCTGAATGCTTCTTTCCTGCTTGAAAACAAGCAATCCCATCAGCTGAAATATTTATTTGGTAACTATGCGCGCAATACTGATTTCAATGCCAGTCGTCACCAGGTTGAACACCATCTCAGCCAAAAGGGATGGATCATCAACAACCAGCTTGCCATCACAAGCTTCAGGGATGATCTCAAGAATGGAAATTTTTTCAGGCCTACACTATCCCTGGCAAAAAGGATTTCCAGCCTGAGTGGCAGAGAAATTGGTGTGGGATATGGCGCAGAGAATACCGTTTCGCGATTCAATAGCAATGATTCAATTACTCCCGGAAGCTTTGCTTTTTCTACTTTTCAACTCTACACCCAATCTGATCCCACCCAGCTGAATAAATGGGGTATGAAATATTTTACCCGTGCTGACGACCTGCCTGATGGAAAACAAATGCTTCAGCAAGATCATAGCAATAATTTAAATATTAATGGAGAATGGATGTCCAATGAACACCATCAAGTACGCTTCAATGCCACCTACAGAAAATTGAATATTGCCAATAACGTTGCCGGGCCATTGGCTGATGAGAGCATGCTGGGCAGGCTTGAATATTTTACGGACCTGTGGAAGGGAGCGATTGAAGGCAATACTTTATATGAATTGGGAGGAGGCCAAGAGCCGCGGAGGGATTTTACCTATATCGAAGTGCCAGTTGGGCAAGGAGAGTATACCTGGATTGATTTCAATAATGATGGCATTCAGCAACTCAACGAATTTGAATTGGCCAAGTTTCGTGATCAGGCCAAGTTCCTCAGGATTTTTACACCCACCAATGAATTCATCCGTTCAAATAACCTGCAATTCAATTATAACCTGGTCTTTAATCCTTCCATCGCCCTTGACGGGGATGATAAATCAATGATGAAAGCCTTATTGAAAAGGCTTTACCTTCAATCATCTCTGCAAGTGACCCAGAAACAGCTTGCTTCTGGAGAGCGTATCCTGAACCCCTTTAAAGGCATGATTCAGGATACCAGCCTGATCACCTTTGACCAGATCCAAAGCCATTCTGTCTCCTTCAATAAATTCAGCCAGGTTTGGGGGATGGACCTCAACTTTCTTCAATCCAGCAACCGTGCTTTTTTGTCTTATGGCTTTGAAACCCGGCGTTTACGCGATCTTTCCCTGAAAATCAGGAGCAATTGGTTTAAAATGTTCACAGTTGACCTCCTGGGAAGATTGAACAGGAATATCCTTGAAACCCCCAATTTTGGAAACCGCAATTTCAACATCCTTTCTCAGTCCCTTGAACCGCGAATTACCTTTACCAAGGGAACTAGGCTTCGGTTACAATCTTCTTACAAATGGGATAAAAAACAAAATGCCGGGTTGGAAAATGCCTTGATCAATTCCCTGAACCTGGAAGGGAAGTACAACCTTGTCTCCAATACTTCCATTACTTCCAGGATTACATTCAGCAACATACAATTCAATGGCATTGCCTCTTCCAGCCTTGGTTATGTGATGCTGGAGGGACTGCAGCCAGGAAAGAATTTCTTGTGGACCATGGACCTGACAAAACGGATCAGTTCCTTTATTGAGATGTCGGTTCAGTACGAGGGGAGAAGATCCGGTAGCTCAGGACTGGTGAACATCGGCCGTGCACAAATCAGGGCCATCCTATAAAAAAGCCGCATGCAAAATTTGCATACGGCCTTCAATATCTGAAAGTTTGGTTTTACTTCAAGATGGCAATTCCTTCACCAATCTTAAAACCGTTCTGGTAAACAACGATAGAATAATTTCCTTTGGTATACTTGTCTGCTTGGCGAAGGTCGAAGCTCACAAATTTGGCTTCGCTTTGCTTGTACTCTACATCAAGTTTGGTGGTGAAATCCACCTGGCCGTCCTGTCTGGTATTGATGGTTCCAGATGCCAATGCCTCTTCTTTGATGACTTTGCCTGCAGGATCTTTTGTGATGATGAAAAGCTGCTTTGTACCAGATGTGGCAATCCTGTTTTCGTCAAGATTGAAAGATATCCGAAACTTGTCTGCTCTTCTCGCAGATGAGGTGCTCTTTTCCTTTCCAGAATTTCTTTCATTGATGGCCACAATATTGAAATTTGAAGCATGCAATGTAGAACCTACATCCACCTTGTTTTCAGCCTCTTTTTTGGCTGATTCAGTATTGGCGAGGTTGTTGCTCAGGTTCTTGTTTTCGTTG
>CALPWM020000120.1 GCA_943327275.2 Chitinophaga pinensis | reverse complement strand
TGGCGGCCTTGTACGTTGAAAGGCTGAGAAGTCTTACCGGCGTGTACAAAGGCCTGGCACAGGAAGATGAGATGGTGGCCTTGTTCAACCATTGCATTTTTGATCTTGATTCAAAAGCACCATCCATCGACACACCTTTGCATGGATTTCTTCCATTCAAACACATCGATCACCTGCATCCTGATGCAGCCATTGCCATTGCCGCTTCTAAAGATGGTGAGCAGATCACCAAAGATCTTTTTGAAGGAACCATTGGCTGGGTGAACTGGCAGCGTCCTGGCTTTGACCTTGGTCTGCAAATCAAGGACTGTCTGGAAAAAAATCCTGGCATCAGGGGCATCATGCTCGGCTCTCATGGCTTGTTTACATGGGGCGATACCGCTTATGATTGTTATATCAATTCACTGGAGGTGATTGAAAAATGTGCGGCATACATTGAAGAAAATGTGGTGAAGAACGGAACTGTTTTTGGCGGACAAAAAATTCAATCCTTGGAAAAGGAGCATCGCCTGTCTCAGGCGGCTGCACTGGCTCCCATCCTCCGTGGATATTGTTCCTCAAAAAACAAGATGATCGGGCATTTTACCGATGTTCCAAAAGTGCTGGAATTCATCAACTCAAACGACTTGGATCGACTGGCCCCCATGGGTACCAGCTGTCCTGACCATTTCCTACGCACCAAGATCAGTCCATTGGTATTGGGCCTTTCACCCGCACAGGATCTTTCAGATGTGGCGTCCATCAAAGCAGCCATTGCGCCGCAGTTTGATGCCTATCGTGAAATGTATACTGCGTATTATGATGCCTGTAAACATCCCAACAGTCCAGCCCTTCGTGATCCCAATCCTGTGGTAATTCTTTATCCAGGGGTGGGCATGTTCACCTTTGCAAAAGACAAGTCTACGGCACGTGTTGCTGCTGAGTTTTACATCAATGCCATCAATGTTATGCGTGGCGCTGAAGCCATTTCATCTTACACTGCGCTTCCACATCAGGAAGCATTCAATATCGAGTACTGGTTGTTGGAAGAAGCCAAGCTTTCAAGGATGCCAAAACCAAAAGCATTGTCCGGAAGAGTTGCCTTTGTATCTGGCAGTGCGGGTGGCATTGGCAAGGCCATCTCAAAGAAATTTGCAGAAGAAGGTGCCTGCGTGGTGATCAGTGATATTGATGATGACAGGATGAACAATACCCTGGCAGAATTCAAATCCATGTTTGGCAAGGATGCTGCTTCTGCTGCATTGATGAATGTAACTGACAAGGAGAGCATCGAAAAGGCACTGGATTCAATTGCTTTGGCATTTGGCGGTGTGGACATCATTGTCAATTCAGCCGGCTTGTCGATTTCAAAGCCCATTGAAGAACACACGGAGAAAGATTGGGATATCCTTTACGATGTATTGGTGAAAGGACAGTTCCTTGTTACGCAGGCCGCAGTTAATGTGATGCGCAAACAGGAAATGGGTGGAGACATCATCAATATCGTGAGCAAAAATGCATTGGTTTCCGGTCCAAACAATGCTGGTTACGGTTCTGCAAAAGCAGCACAGTTGCATCTGAGCAGGCTCAATGCAGCAGAACTTGGTAAGGACAAGATCCGTGTGAACACTGTCAATCCTGATGCAGTCATTGCCGACAGCAAAATCTGGGCTGGCGATTGGGCACAAGGCCGTGCAAAGGCTTATGGTGTCAGTGTTGAGGAGCTTCCTGCGTATTATGCTAAACGTACTTTGCTGAATGAAATCATTCTTCCTGTAGACATCGCCAATGCATGTTTTGCAGTAACGGGTGGATTGCTGAACAAGTCTACTGGAAACGTGATCAATGTGGACGGTGGGGTAGCCATGGCTTTTGTAAGATAATTTTTAAAAAGATCAATTTGCCGATATGCAAATAGAACAGTCAAGGATAGATGAACTCAATGCGCAACTGGAGTCGGGGCACAAAAGAAATTTTGAATTTCATGCTGCCTCATTGACCAATGTTGAAGCGGTGATTGATAAACTCATTGCTTTTCAGGTGGCCATTCCAAGTTGGGCACTGGGTGCCGGTGGAACCAGGTTTGGTCGTTTTTCAATCGGTGGTGAGCCTGGAAATCTTGAGGAGAAAATTGAAGATGTAGGCTTGTTGCACAAGCTCAATCAATCGAGTGGTGCGATTTCCCTGCACATCCCATGGGATATTCCTTCGGATGCTGCAAAAATCAAAGCATTGGCGGCACACCATGGGTTGGTTTTTGATGCCATGAATTCCAATACCTTCCAGGATCAGTCCGGACAAAAATTGAGTTATAAATATGGCTCTCTGCAAAACGTGGACAAGGGTGTGAGGCAACAGGCAGTAGACCACAACCTGGAAGTAATCAAATACGGAAAAGAATTGGGTTCCAATTCACTGACCGTATGGTTGTCTGATGGATCCAGTTTTCCGGGGCAATTGAATTTCAGGAAAGCATTTCAAAATACACTGGAAGGCTTGCAAGACATCTATGCCGGATTGCCGGAAGACTGGAAAGTATTTGTTGAATACAAGGCCTTCGAACCCAATTTCTATTCCATGTCTGTGGGCGACTGGGGACAGTCGCTGTTGTATGCCTCCAAGCTCGGCCCTAAAGCCTACACGCTGGTTGACCTTGGTCATCATCTTCCCAATGCCAATATTGAGCAGATTGTTTCTTTGTTGCTCATGGAAAAGAAATTGGGTGGATTCCATTTCAATGATTCAAAATATGGTGATGATGATTTGACGGTAGGGTCCATGAGGCCTTATCAGCTTTTCCTCATTTTCAGGGAACTTGTTGAGGGCATGGATGCCCGCGGCATGAACCATGCCAAAGACCTTGGCTGGATGATTGATGCTTCGCATAATATCAAGGATCCATTGGAAGATTTGTTGCAGTCTGTTGAAGCTATTCAAATTGCATATGCACAAGCCCTTTTGGTGGATGACAAGGCCCTTGATGAGGCAAGAGAATCCAATGACGTGGTGCGTGCACAAGAAATCCTGCAGCAGGCATTCCGTACCGATGTAAGATCTGTTGTTGCTGAAGCAAGGCGCAGGAGTGGTGCAGCCATTGATCCGTTGGGCGCATACCGTGCAATGAAGGTCAGGGATTCCCTGATTGGTGAGCGTGGTGCTGTATCCAAAGCCACAGGGCTCTGATTCAATAAACCCTACATCATGCAGAAAAAGCCAGTTGTTGCCATTCTCGATGTTGGAAAAACCAACAAGAAATTGCTGCTTTTCGATCAGTCCTACCAATTGGTCTATGAAAAGAGTGACCGGATGGAAGAGACGGTTGATGAGGATGGATTTGCTTGTGAAGACCTGGCATCTTTGACCAGTTCTGCACTTGAGTTGATCAAGGGATCCCTGCATCTCGAGGAATTCGAAGTAAAGGCCGTCAACTTCACTGCCTATGGTGCAAGCTTTGTATACATTGATGGTGATGGAAAAACATTGACACCCCTTTACAATTACCTCAAGCCATATCCTCAAGATCTTCAGCATCAGTTTTATGAGAAATATGGTGGCGAAAAAGCATTTTCACGGCGCACCGCATCACCGGTCTTGGGCAGTTTGAATTCAGGCATGCAGGTATTGCGCATCAAGCATGAACAGCCTGAAATCTTTGCCAGGATTGCGTTTGCACTGCATCTCCCACAATACCTCAGTTATCTTTTCACTGATCTTGCTGTAACGGATATCACCAGCATTGGTTGTCATACCAATCTCTGGGACTTCACACAACAAGCATACCATGCATGGGTGCAAAATGAGGGCATTGCGACAGTGCTTGCTCCAATTATTTCCTCTGCGCATGTTGAAAAAATAAATATTGAAGGGCAGTCATTGTCTTGCGGAATCGGATTGCATGACAGTTCTTCAGCATTAATTCCTTACTTAAGTTGTTTCAACAATCCTTTTGTGCTGGTCTCTACGGGTACATGGAGCATCACGCTCAATCCATTTGATCATGTGCCCCTTGCTGATGAAGAACTGGAAAAGGATTGCCTCTGCTACTTGCAATACACCGGAAAACCAGTCAAGGCGTCGAGGCTTTTTTTGGGCAATGCACATGAGAAAGGGGCCGAACGTATCGCTTCCCAATTTGCGATTCCAGCTGATTTTTACAAAACCATTCAATTTGATCAGGGCCTGGCCTTGTCGGCAAAAGAACGCTTGTTGTCAAAACCTTGCTCCAGCTTTGAAGCAGTTGACCTCGTGGAACTGGATTCTCCGGAGCTCGCGTATAACATGTTGATTGCTTTGTTGGTTGAAAAACAAATTGAAAGCGTCAACCTGGTCTTGAAACACCAGGATGCTGAAAATATTTTTGTGGATGGCGGATTCAGCAAAAACCATGTCTTCATGAACATGCTGGCATCCCATTACCACGACAAAAAATTATATGCTGCTGAAGTGGCCCAGGCCACAGCCCTGGGCGCTGCCTTGGCCATCCATGATGCATGGAATCCCAATCCCATTGGGGAGAACCTCATCAACCTTAAGTTGTACAGTTAAACCATTCAGATATGTTTAGAGTGAATCTTGTGCTCAGGACTTTTGTGCTGGTGCATTTCCTGTGCTGCTCTTTTGCCACAGCAAAGGCAGCCAGTGCTGATCCCGTTTTGTTGGGAAAAATCAGGTTGATCAGCGGAGATACTGCCAACAGCAGGATCAGTTATGGCATAGGATTGTTTGAATCAGCCCTTCAAGATTTATCATACACTACAGAAAAAGTCCATGCCATTTCATTGGGAGCGAAAGGCCTTGTGCAGGTCATTGCTGGAGTAGCTGGAACGGCAGTTATCAAAGAAGCCGGGCAATCCTTGAAAATGTCTTTGACAACAGTGGCTGTGAAAGAACACTTCAGGATTGTGATAAAAAATGGAATGGTTGTTGTGGTGGGCGCAGATCCCACGGGGGTCATGTATGGCCTCATGGAACTGCGGGAAAGGGTTATGGCTGCCAGGGTCATGCCAACAATGCTGGACATCTCTGACGGCCCAGAAATGGTCTTGCGTGGCAGTTGTATTGGTGTGCAAAAGCCAGCCTATCTTCCTGGAAGGCTGGTCTATGAATATCCCTATACTCCGGAATCATTTCCCTGGTTTTATGACAAGGAATTGTGGACAAGGGTCCTCGATTCAATGGCCAACAACCGCATGAATGCATTGTTTCTTTGGAATGGTCATCCATTTGCATCACTCGTTAAATTGAAGGACTATCCCTATGCACTGGAAGTTGATGAGTCAACTTTCAAAAAGAACGAAGCGATTTATGGTTTCATCACAAAAGAAGCGGAACGCCGTGGTATATGGGTGATTCAGATGTTTTACAACATCATCGTATCAAAACCTTTTGCAGACCACCATGGCATTAAAACGCAAGACCGCAACCGTCCAATCGTTCCCTTGATTGCTGATTATACCAAGCAGTCCATTGCCGCCTTTGTTGAAAAATATCCCAATGTGGGATTGATGGTGGCATTGGGAGAAGCCATGGAAGGCGTTGGCCAGGATGATATTGATTGGTTTACAAAAACCATCATCCCTGGTGTTAAACAGGGATTGGCCGCGCTGGGAAAAACAGAGGAACCTCCCATTGTTTTGCGTTCACACGATACCGATGCGCCAAGTGTGATGCGTGCGGCTTTGCCTTTGTATAAGAACTTATACACGGAATCCAAGTACAACGGTGAGTCACTGACAACCTATACACCACGCGGTCCTTGGGCTGAATTGCACCGCAAGCTGAGTGCGTTGGGTTCGGTTCAGTTGGAAAATGTACATATCCTCTCCAACCTGGAACCATTCCGTTACGCATCTCCTGATTTTATCCAAAAGTCTGTGATCGCCATGCATGAGGTACACAAAGGAAATGCCTTGCATCTCTATCCACAGGCTTCTTACTGGGACTGGCCTTATACAGCTGACAAGACAGAAAAAAGGTTGTTGCAGATAGACCGCGACTGGATGTGGTACAAGGGATGGTCTCGCTATGCATGGAAGGCAAAACGCGACAGGAGCAGTGAGATGGTGTATTGGAGTGGGATGCTCGCCAATCAATTTGGATTGAACAAAGCCGCATCACTGAATGTCTTGAAAGCCTATGAAGCTTCAGGTGAAATCGCCCCGAAAATCCTGCGGCGTTTTGGCATCACGGATGGCAACAGACAAACAATGACCCTCGGTATGTTGATGCCCCAACTCATCAACCCTCACCGTTTTGGTGTCATCTCTTTGCTCTATGATTCCGAAGGGCCTGAAGGAGAGATGTTGATTGAATATGCAGAAAAGGAGTGGAAAGGCTTGCCCCATGTGGGTGAAACACCGATTCGGGGAATCAATGAAATACTTGAACATGGAAAACAGGCTGCGCTGGCCATTGATTTGGCACTGCCCCATGTCAAAAAGAACCGGGATGAATTCATGCGCTTGCGCAATGACATGAAGATTTACGACCAGCTTGCAAAGCATTATACAGCAAAGGCCGCAGCAGCATTGCATGTATTGCGTTACAAGTATTCTACTGATCTTGCTGATCTGGAGAAGGGATATCTTGACCTTAAAAAAAGCATGCTGTATTTTGATAGTTTGGTCTTGTTGACAAAGGACAGTTATCTCTATGCCAACAGCATGCAAACCCAGCAGCGGAGAATACCCGTTGGTGGCGACAATGGCAACAACAAAACCTGGCTTGAGCTGAAACCCATTTATGAAGAGGAGCTTTCAGTATTCAGGTTCAAGATTGATTCATTGAAAGCACCAGTAAC
>CALPWM020000119.1 GCA_943327275.2 Chitinophaga pinensis | reverse complement strand
TGTACAAGAATTTTTGTGTAAGGTCAATTTGATTATATCCAGAAAACCGCTGTACGCGATCATTGCTGTTTTTAATAATAGTATCTCCGGTGGTTCCATTGAAAGGTTGGATATAGTAAGGCCTGGTGCCGAATCCTTCAAATCCCTTCCTGTCACGTTTTCCTATTTTTGAATCACCAAACGCACTGCTTGTGATACTGGTGAGCAAAGCGAATTTTTTCCAGCCAATGCTTGCATCAGCATGTATTGTATTTTCTGCGTTTGCTGATGAATAACGGCTGAAAACATTGGAAACAATTTTTGTTTTTTTATTCTCTTTGGATAAAACAGGTTGTTTGCTGATCATGTGAACGGCACCGCCAAGCGCATCACTGCCAAACAGGGTTGAAGAAGGCCCCTGGAGCAGTTCTACACTTTCTAATATGTTTTGATCAACAGTGATGATGTTTTGCAAATGCCCAGACCTGTAGATAAGGTTGTTCATGCGCACTCCATCAACAACAAACAAAACACGGCTGGCTTCGAAACCCCTGATCACAGGGCTGCTACCACCTTGCTGGCTTTTCTGAACAAAGACATTGCCTGTAGACATCAACAAGTCGCCCATGTTTTGTGCATTGGCCTTCTTGATATAGGAGGAAGAAATGATGTCTATTTTCTGAACAATGTTTTTTTTCTTCTCTGCAAATTTGTTTCCAGAAACGACAATTTCACTCATTTCTTTTTGAGTGATACTGTCTTTTGCTTCTTGGGCTTGCATTGTGTTTACAATGCAAAATTGTAGCAGCAAAAATATTGCAGGACACAAAAATTTCATGATGGAAACTTTAGGCAGCAAAAGGCTATTCAGCATGATAGGATTCATCATCGGTCTGCCAATACCTCTCCGGTCATTTCTGCAGGAATGGGCAAGCCCATGAAATGAAGAATGGTAGGGGCAATGTCGCCGAGTTTACCGGGCTTTACCATTCCTTTCCAATCTTTGTCAATGATAAACAACGGAACAGGGTTCAGTGTATGCGCAGTGTTCGGGCTGCCGTCTTCATTTTTCATGAAGTCTGCATTGCCATGGTCTGCAGTGAGGAATACAGTGTAATCGTTTTCAAGTGCTGCCTCCACCACCTGTTTGACACAGGCATCTACTGTTTCTACCGCTTTGACTGCTGCTTCCCATACGCCGGTATGTCCGACCATGTCTGCATTCGCATAATTGAGGCAGATGAAGTCGGCCGTTTTTCCTTTTATTTCCTGAACAATTTTCTCTGTCAATTCATGCGCGCTCATTTCTGGCTGCAGGTCATAGGTGGCTACTTTTGGAGAAGCTGCCATGATCCTTCTTTCTCCTTCAAATGGAATTTCGCGGCCACCGCTGAAAAAGAAAGTGACATGTGGATATTTTTCTGTCTCGGCAATCCTGATCTGGGTCTTGCCATGCAGCTCCAATACTTCCCCAAGGGTATGGGTAAGGTTATCATTCCTGAAGATGACATCCACATGTTTGAAACTGCTGTCATACTCCGTCATGGTGGTATACTCCAATGTAAGTTTGTGCATGCCCAACTCAGGGAAATCTTTTTGCGTCAAGACTTCTGTAATCTCACGGCACCTGTCAGTCCTGAAGTTATAGCATATCACTGCATCATCAGCAGCAATGGCAGCAAGGGGTTGATTGTTTTCTCCGGTGATGATGATGGGTTTGATGAACTCATCTGTGGTGTTTTCTGCGTAGGCAATTTTGATGGCATCTGTTGCGGAGGTTGCCAAGGTGCCTATGCCATTGACCATGGCATCATAGGCAAGCTTAACCCTTTCCCAGCGCTTATCACGGTCCATCGCATAATACCTTCCAATGACCGTTGCTATTTTACCTGCAGAACCTTTCAAGTGCTCTTCAAGAGCAGCAACAAAACCAAGTCCACTCTTGGGATCGGTATCACGTCCATCAGTGAATGCATGAATATATACCGAAGACAATCCTTCAGCCTTGCAAAGGTCTGTGATAGCCCTCAGGTGTGAGGTGTGTGAGTGAACGCCCCCATCACTGACCAGTCCTATCAGGTGTAATTTTTTGTTGTTCTTTTTGGCATAATGTATGGCATTCAGCAAGGTTGGATTCTGTTGAAATTCACCTGTTCGAATGGCCACATTGATCCGTTGTAGTTCCTGGTAAACGATCCTTCCTGCTCCCAGGTTCAAATGTCCAACCTCGCTGTTACCCATTTGACCATCTGGCAATCCAACTGGCTCGCCACAGGTAACCAGTGTTGAGTTCGGGTACTGGGCATACAGGGAGGATACAAATGGCACATGGGCATGTTGGATGACATCACTTTTTTCAACCGCACCATGGCCCCAACCGTCCATGATCACGAGGATACATTTTTTATTTTCCATCCCGTAAAATTACTTCATTTCATTTTATCTTCATCCAGGATATGGGCTGGCATAAATGCCTAAATGCATGATTGGTGCATACCCATTCAGGTTAAGCCCCTTAAACGCAAGAACATGAGCAAGAAAAAGGACAATGGATCTTTTATGGTGTACAGCACCAATCCTGATTTTAAGATGGAAGATGATGAAGTGCCGGTTCAAACTTTGCCTCCTCAGCAACAGCTGTTGAGGATTACCCTGGAAACCAAACACCGTGCCGGTAAAACAGTTACGCTTATCACTGGGTTTGTGGGTACAGAAGAAGACATGGCTACATTGGGAAAGCAGTTGAAAAACCAGTGTGGCACAGGAGGATCTGCCAAGGATGGAGAAATCATTTTACAGGGAGACCACAGGGAAAAGGTGAGGGGATGGCTGCAGAAAAATCAATACAAGACCAAATAAAAAAGACAGGCCAGGGGCCTGTCTTGAAGAATATGTGCAGTTGAATACTACCAATCCTGCTTTGCTGTTCCAGCTTTGATGGCAGCAAGTGCTTTTGCTTCACCAAGAAGGGCTGTAAGCTTGTTGCCTTTACCGTCATTTCCTTTGGCGATGTATCCACCTTTTGCAGTTTTGCTGACTACTGCATCAAGGATGGGAACATTTTTTTCCTTTGTTTTGACATTGTAGGCTGTGAGCATGTTTTCGTTTGCCATGTTGATTGTTTTAATTGTTAGTAAAGATAATCAAATATCGAGTTTTGCGTATTTGGCGTGTGATTCAATGAATTCCCTTCTTGGGCCTACTTCATCTCCCATGAGCATGCTGAATACCCTGTCGGCCTCTGCTGCACTTTCAATGCTTACCCTTTTGAGTGTTCTGGAACCTGGATTCATGGTGGTGTCCCAAAGCTGGCTTGCATTCATTTCTCCAAGACCTTTGTATCGCTGTACGTTTACACTGTCTTCTTTTCCAGCACCAAGACGCTCCACATATCCCTTTCTTTGCTCTTCATTCCATGCATAGAATTGCTCCTTCCCTTTTTTTACCAAATAAAGGGGTGGTTGTGCAATGTATACATATCCCTGTTCAACCATTTCCTTCATGTAACGGAAGAGGAAGGTAAGGATAAGTGTGGCGATATGGCTACCATCCACATCGGCATCGGTCATGATGATGAGCTTGTGGTAACGGAGTTTGGAAAGGTCAAGCGCTTTTGGATCTTCAGCTGTACCAATTTTTACGCCAAGGGCAGTGAACATGTTCCTGATCTCCTCATTGTCGTAAATCCTGTGCTCCATCGCCTTTTCAACGTTGAGGATCTTTCCCCTGAGTGGCAGAATGGCCTGAAAGTTTCTGTCGCGACCTTGTTTGGCGGTTCCTCCTGCTGAGTCACCCTCAACAAGGAACAATTCACTTTTTGTTGGGTCACGCTCAGAGCAGTCAGAGAGTTTTCCTGGGAGACCACCTCCGGACAAAACAGTTTTCCTTTGAACCAGTTCTCTGGCTTTTCTGGCAGCAGCCCTGGCCTGTGCAGCCAAAATAACCTTGCTGATGATATTTTTGGCATCCCTTGGATTTTCTTCCAGGTATGCTTCCAGTGTGCGTGATACAGTTACATCAACGATACCAATCACCTCAGAGTTACCAAGTTTGGTTTTTGTCTGGCCTTCGAACTGTGGCTCAGGAACTTTTACGGAAATGATGGCAGAGAGACCTTCCCTGAAATCATCGCCTTCCACTTCCACTTTTGATTTTTCAAAAAGCCCCAGTTTCTTTCCATACTGTTGGAATACCCTGGTAATGGCTCTTCTGAAGCCCGCCACATGGGTACCTCCTTCGATGGTATTGATGTTGTTGACGTAAGAGAAAATATGTTCGTTGTAGGAATCGTTGTAATTGATGGCGACTTCAACTGCTACATTGGAGTCTGCATCATGCCCTTCCATGTAGATGATGCTCGGAATCAGGGAGCTGCGCTTACCATTCCTGTCCAGCATCTCAACAAACTCAATGATCCCGCCTTCGCTAAAGAACACTTGTTGATAATGATTACCTGCCTCATCCAGCTCTCGCAGATCATTCAATGTGATGCGGATGCGTTTGTTCAGGTAAGACAATTCACGAAGCCTTCCTTCCAGGATATCCTTGTTGTATACGTTTGCAGTAAAAATGGTGGTATCGGGCCAAAAATGGACCTTGGTGCCAGTGGTTGTACTGCTGCCAATTTCTCTTACGGCATACTTGGGAACACCGCGTTCGTACTCTTGCTCAAAGGTCTTTCCATCGCGGTTCACCGTTACCTGCAATGTGGTACTCAGTGCATTCACGCAACTGACGCCCACACCATGCAAACCTCCCGAAACCTTGTAGGTATTCTTGTCAAATTTACCACCCGCATGCAGTACGGTCATGACCACTTCAAGTGCGCTGCGTTGTTCTTTGTGGTGCATTCCTGTTGGAATTCCCCTTCCATTGTCCTCTACGGAAATGGAGTTGTCCTCATGAATATTGACGATGATGTTGTCGCAATGGCCTGCCAAGGCTTCATCAATCGAGTTGTCAACTACCTCATATACAAGGTGGTGAAGACCTTTTACGCCAATATCACCAATATACATGGCAGGTCTTTTTCTGACCGCCTCCAAACCTTCCAGCACCTGAATGCTGTCTGCGCCATAACTGTTGTTGGGTTGCTCTAAATTTTCATCAATTTCCGTGCTCATAGTTAACTTCGACCTCTGGTTTTGTATTTTGATTCCCCGGTCTACAAATCTACTGAAATTCAGGGGGCTTACCTCATTTTCAGCCGTAAAACAGCCTTTCTTTTTTAAGATGATTTCCACATATTCATTACCGTTTTTTGACAAAGCATTGGCCCTGAGGTCAGTCAGAAGGCCTATCTTTGCTCTTTCATGCCAGATAATCTCACCATACCGCTCAGGATGATGTCAGAATGGAACCATTTTGAAGGACTTCCGGTATTGTTTTCAAGGGAAAAGAAGATCCCAGGTTCCTGGCAATATGCCATCAGGCGCCATGCACAGGGCAGTTCCCTTGGGGTGGATGACCATGGAACCCTGGTCTACCATTACGACGAAGTCGCGGAAAACCGCTACCTCGAGCTTCGGTTCTGCGTGAATGGCCAGACCTTTTGCAAAGAACCCAATGCCAATTGTGAGGAATGCAAATTGAACCGGAATGCCCAGTGTGTTGAACAAACCGGCACAATGGACCTGCTTCAGTTCAGGTTTGAGCCCCTTCACCTGAGCAACCTCATCAAGTCCGAAGGAACCAATCCTGAAGCAGACGCCATCCTTAATTTTCGGTTCAATCATACCTTTAGCAAACCCATTTCAATTTCCGGGAGAATCAGGCATACGCTTTCTTCTATTCTCAATCATCGCTACGCCGATGCCGTTGAAAATATTTTCATCAATGCCCAAACGCAAATACTCCTGCTGTATACACTGGAGTCAATGCGTACCATCAGGGAAGATGAGGTTCCTGCCTGTAAATTTCTTGCCCATCAGGATGAAAGGGAGAAAATCATCAAAGCAAGGGAAATCCTGCTTGCCCATATCTGTGATCCCATCACCATCAGGGAGCTGAGCAGAAAAGCAGCCATCAATGAATGCTATCTCAAAAAAGGATTCAAGGTGATGTTCGGGGCCACCATTTTTGATTTTTACCAAGACCAGCGGATGGAACATGCCCGGTACCTGTTGTATGAAAAAGGATTTACAGTATCCGAAGTCTCTGCACAGTTGGGTTATTCCTCGATATCACATTTTTCTACTGCTTTCAAAAAACATACGGGACTCAAGCCCTGTGAAATGTTGAATAAAACAGCCTATTCCAAGCGCTAGGTTTTGTTTAAGCTTCTGCCCGAAATTCAACATTACATGCAACCTTCGTCACTGAATTGTCATAATTCAATACCCCTTTCTCATCTGACAATTCCATGATAAATCTTGGAGCCAAGTGAATCAATTTTGCACCTGATTTCAGTTGGATGAGGATTATTTTTCAAACATTGTTTTTGTTGATGACCACTGTGGCCTTTGCACAGCGTGGGGCTGATTCATCCAGCACAAGCCTGGATGAAGTGGTGGTGACGGCCACAAGAACCCCGAGGTCAATGGGAAATATCGCCATTCCTGTGTCTGTGATTTCTTCCAAAACCCTTTACCAGAGCGGGTCACTTCGGTTGCATGATATACTGGCTGAACAAACCGGTATCCAGGTGATTGATAATTTTGGTAAAGGAATACGGTTGCAGGGTCTTTCATCAGAATACACCCTTATCCTCATCGATGGAGAACCTTTGATCGGCAGAACGGCTGGTGTGCTTGACCTTTCAAAAATTACCGTCAAGAACATCAGGAAAATTGAAATTGTCAAAGGACCGTCTTCCAGTCTGTACGGTTCTGAAGCCATGGGTGGAGTCATCAACAT
>CALPWM020000118.1 GCA_943327275.2 Chitinophaga pinensis | reverse complement strand
AGACCAATCCAGCGCTGTTGAAAATCCCATTGCAGCGCCGATAAACCTGTCTTATGCGGTAGTCAATTCCTACCCGCACGACACAGCAGCTTTCACCCAAGGACTGGAGGTATATCAAAACAGTTTTTTGGAAAGTACAGGGCTTTTTGGAAGATCCTCCCTTCGCAGGGTAGATATCACATCAGGGAAAATTTCAAAAACCCAAAAAATGGACAGCCTCATTTTTGCAGAAGGGCTGACCGTTTTTAATGATACCATCTACCAGTTGAGTTGGGAGAATCATTTGGTTTTCATGTATGCGGCAAAAGACTTCAGGCCTTTAGGCCAATTGCCATGGACAGGTGAAGGATGGGGCATCACACATGACGACAACAGCCTGATCATCAGCGAAGGATCTGATAAGCTTTATTTTGTTGAACCCAAAACACTGAAACTGAAGAGAATTGTCAGTGTAAAAGACCAGTACGGTGCGGTCAACAATTTGAATGAATTGGAATTCATTGATGGATATATTTATGCCAATCGCTGGCAATATGATTACATCCTCAAGATTGATCCAAATAGCGGTTACGTAGTAGGCATCATCAACCTGCAAGACTTCCTTCAAAAGAACAGCCGGGTGGATCTCAGTTACCTCAAAAAAGAGGGATCAACTGCCATGCAGTCGGGCGCTGTGCTCAACGGAATTGCCCATAATAAAAAAGAAAAGACACTCTACATTACAGGCAAGCTTTGGCCAGAAATCTTTGAAATCAAATTACAATAAATGCTAGAGGAATTATGGATCCCAATTGATTCTTCGCATTTTTAAATTATTTTTGAAAGTATTAAGCTTCAGCCCAACCTATAATTATCCCGCAATGATCGATTCATTTGAGAAAATTCCCATTTCAATTCATGAAAGCGCTAAACAAGCCACCAAGCTCATTGCCGCTGAAATCTCCAAACTCATCAGAGACCGCGCAGCAGCAGGAAAGCAATGTGTCCTTGGCATGGCTACCGGATCTACCCCAAAAACACTTTACGCGGAACTGGTAAGGCTTCACAGAGAAGAAGGCTTGAGTTTTAAAAATGTGATCAGCTTTAACCTGGATGAGTATTACCCATTGAAACCTGAAGCAGCCCAGAGTTATCATAGGTTCATGAACAGCTTTCTTTTCTCACATGTAGACATTGACCCCAAAAATGTACACATCCCGGATGGCACAATTGAAAAAGCCAATATCCATTCCTATGCAGCCTCCTATGAAAAAGCAATTGCTGATGCAGGAGGAATAGACATACAAATCCTGGGTATTGGAGTTAATGGACATATTGGATTCAACGAACCCGGCTCGAGCAGAAATTCCATCACAAGGATTGCAGCATTGGACAACAGCACCCGCCTTGCTAACGCCTATGAATTTGAGAATATCTCACAGGTTCCCCGCCTTGCCGTTACCATGGGTATTGCTTCAATCCTCAATGCCAAGAGAATTATCCTCATGGCATTCGGAGAGAGCAAAGCACCCATCGTTGCAGACTCCATTGAAGGGCAAATTACGGATAACGTTCCTGCCTCATTTTTGCAGGAACACCATAATTGTATGTTTTACCTTGATGAAGCCTCCTCTCAGGAGCTCACCAGGTTCAAGGCTCCCTGGCTTGCTGGCCAAATAGACTGGAGAGAAAAAACAATCAGGAAAGCGGTTTGCGGCATGGCCATTGCTTTGGGAAAGCCATTGCTGATGCTGACCAGGGAAGACTATTTGAACGAAGGACTGGCTGATCTTCTTGAAAAGCATGGCCCTGTTTCAGAAGTAAACCTGCGTGTGTTCAACGGGCTCAGAGACACCATCACAGGCTGGCCTGGCGGTAAGCCGATGGAGGATATTCCAAGGCATCCGGAAAGAAGACATCCTGCCTCAAAAAGGGTCATCATCTTCTCCCCTCACCCAGACGATGACATCATTTCAATGGGTGGAACATTTATTCGATTGGTTCAGCAAGGACATGATGTACATGTTGGCTACCAGACCTCTGGAAACATCGCAGTAAGTGACGAATTTGTAATGAGACAAATCGACTTTGCAGTTGAATTTGACAGCTATTTTGAGATTGACAAGAGCAGGGCTGGCAATATTTGGAAAGACGCAGCCGGATTTATTAAAACAAAAACACAGTACCAAAAAGATACCCCTGAAATCAGGAGCATCAAAGGCATGATCCGGAGAACGGAAGCGAGGGCAACCTGCAGGTATGTGGGTGTTAAGGACGAGAACATGCATTTCATGAACCTGCCCTTCTATGAAACCGGATTAATAGAAAAAAATCCACCAACTGACGAGGATGTGCAAATACACATGGACCTGATCCGTGAGATCAAGCCACACCAGATTTTTGCTGCAGGAGATTTTGCTGACCCCCATGGAACCCACAAAGTCTGCTTCGATGTGATGTATGCAGCACTTCAACGGTTGAAGGCAGAAGGTGATGAATCTGTTGCCAATTGCAATCTTTGGCTTTACCGTGGGGCATGGGCCGAGTGGGACATGTGGGACATCGACATGGCCATTCCCATGAGCCCTGATCAGGTATTGCAAAAACGCAACGGCATCTTCATCCACCAATCTCAGAAAGATGGCGTTGTTTTTCAAGGAACAGACAGCAGGGAATTCTGGCAAAGGGCAGAAGACCGCAATGCTGAAACATCCCAATTGTTTGATCAACTTGGTCTTCCACAATATGCCGCTTTAGAGGCCTTCATGAAATTTGATTATTAACACAATTTATTGTGAATTAGTTTCAACAAAAAATGAAGGCAAGCAGGTATGCATTACCTTGCAAGCTCAATTTTTCAATTATCCAATCAATTTGAGATGGTAGCGATTCTTGCATTTTTCTTCATTCATTGGTTTTCATCTTTGTTCTTTCATACTTTCTTTCTGCACCGGTATGCATCCCATAAAATGTACCTTACCAGTCCATTTTGGGAAAAAACATTTTACTTTTTAACTTGGTTTTTCCAGGGATCCAGCTACCTCGTACCCAGAGCATACGCTGTGATGCACAGGATGCACCATGCCTACAGTGATACCGAAAAAGACCCCCACTCTCCCCATTTTTTCAAGGATGTCTGGGAGATGATGATGCATACACGTAACATTTACAATGCATTCCTGGTAGGTAAAAATGTTCCTGATGCTGAATTCACCAAAGACTACCTTCCAATATGGAGTAAAATGGATAAAATTGGGGATAGCCTGCTCACCAGAATCCTTTGGGTAGCTGCTTATATATCTTTTTATGTAGCCTTTGCCCCTGCCTGGTACTGGTACCTGCTGCTTCCTATTCATGCCCTGATGGGACCTGTTCAGGGGGCGATTGTCAACTGGGTTGGTCACAAATATGGTTACTCCAATTTTGACAACGGCGATCAATCAAAGAATTCTGAACGCTGGGGTATTTTTCTGCTGGGCGAATTGTTCCAGAACAACCACCATTATTTTCCCAAGTCAGCGAAGTTTGCTGTCAAGAAATATGAGTGGGACCCCACCTTCTTTATCATGCGCATCCTGAATAAATTGGGAATTATTCAAATACAATACCAATTGGTGTCAGTTTAAATTGTAAAAATCGTATATTTGCACCCCAAATCGGCCCCGTAGCTCAATTGAATAGAGCATTTGACTACGGATCAAAAGGTTTCAGGTTTGAATCCTGACGGGGTCACGAAAACCACTGTAACAGCTGTTATGGTGGTTTTTTTATGCTGTAAACCAGCGTATTGCATACCATATTTACTCCCTCTGTTTCAGTAATGTTTCAGTAACCGGCAAACATTCAAAAACTTACTGAAACATGAACATCACTTTTACGCTGGAACTGAGTAGTCACACCTCTACAAAAAAGGAAGTTAGCATCCTCATAAGGATGACACAGAACCGTAAACTTAAACGGATGGCTACCGGTATCAAAGTCCTTCCTGAAACCTGGGACCCGATCAAAAAAAAGATTAGGAAAAAGCATCCGCTGGTTAACCAGTATAACAAGGTCCTTGACCTTAAACTTGCAGAAGTTATCAAAACATACAGCAAGCTGCTGGAGGTTAATCCCCAGGTATCACCTGAAGATATCAGCCGGGAGTTATCAAAAGACACCACTACAAACTTCTTTGACTTTGCACATGGCACCAAGATGGCTGAGATTAAAAGCCGGAATAAAATGGGAACGTACAGAAGGTATGAAGCAGTGCTTTCCAAACTGGAAGCATATGCCGGCAAGAATCTGTCCCTGAAAAGAATTAATTACAGCTTTGTAAAGGATTACAGCCTATACCTGAAAACCAAACTGAAGAATACCGATGATACCGTATCAGCCAATCTGAGCGTCATCAGGACCGTTATAAACGAGGCCATCAGACATGGACTATACTCAGAGAATAATCCATTTGACCAGGTCCAGTTGAAATATACAGATAACACCAAAGAGAAGTTAACCGCTGAAGAGCTAAAGAGGATCTTCACAACTACCCTACCACAGATTCCATCCTTATTGCTAGCTCGTGACTTTTTCCTGGCTTGCTTCCTAGCCGAAGGAACCAGGGCTGGAGATATGATGCTGATGCAACCTGGTAACATTATTAACAACTGCCTGGTATTTCAGCAACAGAAGACAGGAACTCAGATGGTGATCCCTATTGTACCAGAGCTGCAGGAAATAATTGATAGGCACTATGAAGGGGGCAGATTCATTTTCCCCTTTCTGAATAAAGATCTTGTAATCAATGAGCAAGTAATAAATAGCCGTATTACGTATGCTAACAAGTACCTGAAGGAGGTATCAAAATACTGTGGCATCTTTAAGAAGCTTTCTACCCACGTCAGCCGTCATACGTTCACTGACCTTGCCCTACAGGCTACCAATGAGAACATTTACCTGGTTCAGAAAAGCCTGGGACACAGCTCGGTTAAAACCACCGAGATCTACAGCAGAAACAGGGTGAACTTTGACCGCAAATCTATTTTACCGGAAATATTAACTAAGATAGCATGATCATAGGGATTCTCCCCCGTACTGACATGAAGATTTGACAGTTTGGCATTTCCAGGAAGCCTTGTCATGAATAATGACAAAACTACATACAAACAATATTGGTATGTATTTTGTATTCCTGATAATATGTTATTCACTGAACTATTTGATAAGTACCTGGCTGGTCAGAATGATCATCTTTGGCAGTTCCTCTCTCTCAGGAGTAAGGTGTCGTTAAATAACTGGAACGATAATACGTCCAATTCCAACCACACCAACCCTGCAAAACTTAACAAGGAAAACCAAAAGATGGTCAGAAAACTCCTTGAACAGCTAGATTTATACTTCATCGTTGATGAGCTCTCAAAGATGAAGATATACTATCAAATAAATCATGATCCACGGAGGCCAGACAGTAAAGCGTTGTACGCAAAGGCTCTATGTCCTAAACTTGGGAAAGTTATGAAGAAAAAGCACATTGGTATCAACTTTGGTGCTTCAAGCAAACATCCAGAAGGTTGGACAGAGAAAAACAAACAGTTGGCCAAACTGGAACTGATAAAGACTGCTTTCAGTCTAATAACGGGGGATTAATTTTTTTTGTCAAATTTACATACAATAATATATAGTATGTAACAAAATGAAACTATGAGCAATGAATTAAAAAGTACAGAATGCGACAAGGTTGAGATCACAGCTGCAGTTGTAGCAGAAGCAACCGATCAAAAAGGGCAACCAGTAATCCCATATAAAAGGGATAAGAGGCTGATTCCTGTAAAGGAACTATTCAAGGAAGTTGCAGAAGAGCAGAGTTTTTTATGGGGAAGTTTTATCCCAGCAGGAAGTATAGCCATGTTATGCGGGCCATCTGATGGTGGCAAAACAATGCTTGCTAGGCAGATATGTATTGCCCTGGCAAAAGGAGACGAGCAACTTTTATCTTTTAAGTTAAGCCCCAAATACAAACGATCTCTGTATGTTTCAACGGAGGACTCAAAAAGTGATTGGGTAGTAAAAATGAAGAAAATTGGTCTAAAAGATCAGGAAATAGCTGTTATTGGAGAAAACATGTTGCTTGTTACAGAATATGATGAGTTGATTAAACTTCTTGAAAATGAGCTGATGCATAACCCAGTTGACTTGGTAGTATTAGACGTTTTGTCTGATGTCTTTACTGGTGATTTGAATTCCACCCAGCTTATTAGAGGGTTTCTAAAACATTATAAGCAGCTGGCTGAAAAATTTGGCACCAGTTTCCTTTTCATTCACCACCTATCAAAAAAGGGCGAGAGCAGTGGTTCCCCAAATAAGCAAAACGTACTTGGAGCGATGGGTATTGAAAGTTCCATGCGTTCGGTCATAGAGCTGAGAAAGGACCCCAATGATATGAACATCAAACTTATTACCATCACAAAGGGTAACTATGTATCTGAAGCTGTAAAGAAAAAAGTATATAAAATAAAACATGGGGCAAACTTTCTTTATGAGAGCGTTGGACAAGATTTTTCCGAGATAGAGCAGGAAAAGAAAGATGTAAGTGATGAGGTTGTCAAACTTAATGGAGAAGGGTTGACCGTAAGAGAAATTGCCACAGAGCTTGAAAAAAAAGGGAATAAAATAGGAAAGACAAAGGTTGCGGAAATCATAAAACAAAAAAAAGCTGAACCAGCCCTATTAATTAAAACAGAAAACAATTAAACTATGACAAAGACTACAATTTCATGGGCAACATATACTCATCAATTCTGGAGGGGATGTACAAAAGTATCAGCAGGTTGCAAGTTTTGTTACATGCATCGTATTATTGAAAAAAGTAATTTAGATCCTACTGTACTGCGGAGGTCAACTGATCAGGAATTTTACTCTCCTAAGTTAAATAAGGT